>JAYWMQ010000013.1 GCA_035873375.1 Nitrospirota bacterium
TTATCAGGAAGCATCCTGTCTCGTTTGTTGTACTTCACGACTCAGACATAAAGGTATCGCGTAAATACAATGTCTTTTCAATTCCCACAACATTTCTGATTGACAAAAAGGGCAAGATAGTCGAGAAATTCCTTGGCGGACATGACTGGACATCCCCTGAGATCAGAAAAAAAATTGATGGGCTTTTATAACAAAACAGAACAGAGTACCAGAACTGCAGAGCAAGAAAACAACAGACAATAAATACATGCGTTACCTGATAATAGAAGGGGCCCGGCAGAATAATCTCAGGAATATTTCCCTCCGTCTCCCTCATAACAGCATAATAGCAGTAACAGGCCTTTCAGGTTCGGGAAAGTCCTCGCTTGCATTTGATACCATATTTGCCGAGGGTCAGTGGAGGTTTATTGAATCACTCTCCACCTATGCAAGGCTTTTCCTTGAAAAGCTCGACCGCCCGGACGTTGATTCCATCCGGAACATAAGGCCTGCAATCGCCCTTGAGCAGAAAAACCCTGTCAAGGGGGCCCGTTCAACAGTGGGAACCCTTACCGAGATTTACGACCTCTTCCGTATTCTCTATGCAAGGATTGCAAGACCCTATTGTCCAGAGTGCACTAAAGAAATAAGGCGGTGGAGCGTTGATGAGATCATCACGGAACTCCTGGGACATTACAACAATGAAAGGGTAATGATAACCTTTGAGACATCCGCCCCCCCGGAAGAACTATTGAAAAAAGGTTTTTCACGCATATGGAACGGCCATGAGATAGTAGAGTTGGGAGTAAAAAAGTCTGATTCCGATGTTCAAAAACCCGCAATCCGTGACTCGCAAACGCTAATCGACAAACCGGCAGTGGTTGTTGACAGGGTAGTAATCAAGAACAGCCCGAGATTAACAGACTCTCTTGAGCTTGCTTACAGGGAAGGTTGCGGCAGGGTTACACTCTACCTCTTCAGGCAGGGCAATGGCGCCCTTAACATCATGCCCCTGAGGTTTTCTGCAGAAACCGTCTGCGACTCCTGTGGTACAGAGGTGCCGGAGCCAACGCCGCTGTTATTCTCATTCAACCACCCGGTTGGTGCCTGCCCGGAATGCAAGGGATTCGGCAATATTCTGAAATATGATGAGACCCTTATAGTTCCTGACCCATCACTTTCAATTACAGAGGGGGCAATAGAGCCATGGGAGAAGCCTGCTGCCAGGTGGTGGAAGGAGCAGATACTCAGTGGGGCAAAAAAGGAAGGCATTGACCTCCACAAACCATTTTCAGACCTTACAGATGAAGAAAAGGAAAAAATATTCAGGGGCAGCAGACATTTTTACGGGATAGACGATTTTTTTGAGGACCTTGAAACCAAACGCTATAAACTACACGTCAGGGTTTTTCTAAGCCGTTACCGCTCTCCGGAGACCTGTCCTTCCTGCAAGGGCAAACGACTCAGAAAGGAATCACTCGTCTACAGGATTGCAGGACAGGATATTGCCGGGCTTGGTGAGATGCCGATCGGGAATCTCCTGTCTTTTTTCAGCAGCATCGGGCTCACCTCACATGAACTGGACATCTCCAGAGAGGTTCTGAGACAGGTGCGGATGAAGCTTGAGTTCCTGAAGAGAGTGGGGCTCTATTATCTTACCCTGAACAGGCTTGGCAAAACACTCTCCGGAGGAGAATACCAGCGGGTAAACCTTGCAAACCAGATAGCCTCATACCTTACAGGCACCCTCTACGTCCTTGATGAACCCACAGTCGGACTCCATGCAAGGGACACGGACAGGATTATAACCATTATCAGGGAGATAACCTCTCTGGGCAACACGGTAATAGTAGTGGAGCATGACAGAAAGGTCATCAACTCTTCAGACTGGGTGGTTGAACTTGGTCCCGGTGGAGGACGGAAGGGTGGAGAGATCGTCTATTCAGGGCCAAGGGATGCTTTTTTAAATACCGATACCGTAACTGCACGATACCTGAAAGGGCTTGACAGGGAGAGACTCCAGACCCTCTGGAAGAGGGGGATTAAATCACTCAGGGTCAAAAAACGCTTTACCCTGAAAGGGGCCCGGGGAAATAATCTCAAGGGCATAGACCTTAAAATTCCTCTGGACAGTTTCACCGTAGTAACCGGGGTTTCCGGTTCAGGAAAGAGCTCACTCATTGTGGAGACCCTTTACCGGGCACTGGCACGCCATTTCAGACACTCCCGCGAGCATCCCCTCCCCCTTGATTCCATCAAGGGAGCTGAACACCTGAAGGGGGTGCGCCTTATTGACCAGGCGCCTATCGGAAAGACCCCGCGCTCAAACCCTGCAACCTACCTCAAGGTTTTTGACTATATAAGAAAACTGTTTGCAGCACAACCATACTCAAGGGCCCATGGATATACGCCGGGATTTTTCTCCTTCAATGTCTCCGGTGGTAGATGCGAAAGGTGTAAGGGGGAGGGGTTTGAAAGGCTTGAGATGTATTTTTTTGAAGACCTGTTTGTCAAGTGTGAAGAGTGCGACGGCAGACGTTACGGGCCTGAGGCATTAAAGATAACCTACCGGGGGAAAAACATCCATGATGTCCTTGAGATGACGGTAGATGAGGCAGTGCAGTTTTTCTTCACAGAGGAGTTTATACGCTCAAAACTTGCAATCATGCAGGAGATTGCCCTTGGCTATCTCAGACTTGGACAGTCAGCCACAACCCTGTCGGGCGGTGAAGCCCAGCGGCTCAAGATATGCGCTGAACTTGGCAGTACAAAAAAGAAAACAGGTCTCCTGTACATACTCGATGAGCCAACTGTAGGGCTGCACTACAGGGACGTCCTTGCACTCTTAAAGGTACTGAGGCGTCTTGTTGATGAGGGCAATACCGTGGTTGTAATTGAGCACAACCTGGATGTAGTCAGTGTGGCGGACTGGGTGATAGACCTTGGCCCTGAGGGGGGACCGGAGGGTGGCAACATCGTGTTTGAAGGCCCCCCGGAAAAACTCATATTCTGCAGCGACTCCCATACAGGGAGATACCTCAAGGAGGAGGGATACAAGATAGAGACTTTATCTCAAATCGTGTATAATTAAATAATGTTCTTTAAATTATTGGTGATATTTATTGTTGTCCCTGTTGTTGAGCTTTCCCTTTTAATAAAGGTTGGTTCTATTATCGGCACCTTAAACACAATAATCATAGTATTGCTGACTGCCGCCATAGGCGCCTACATGGTCAAACTGGAGGGGCTGGGCGTTATGTACCGCATACAGAAAAACCTGATGGAAGGCATCTTCCCTGCTGAAGAGTTGATAGACGGCGTGATGATCCTGATAGCAGGCGTACTCCTCCTTACCCCTGGATTCATTACTGATATAATCGGGTTCCTTATGGTCTTTCCGGGCTCAAGGAATGTAATTAAAAGGCTTGCAAGACGTTATTTTGATAGACGCATAACCTCTGTACATATCCGCTAATAATTCAAATCACTCCGCTCCATTTTTGATTTCGATCAGGATATCCGGTTCCATGGTTACAACTTTTTGTAGATGATGCGGGTATTTTGATATAATAGATTCCCGCGTCAGCTACTAAACAAAGCCTTCGTGGCAAATACATAATCTGTATTAAAAACTCAGGAAGGAGACTCAGATGCCGGCAAAGAATATACTGAAACTCGGACTTCCCAAGGGAAGCCTTCAGGAGGCAACACTGAAACTTTTCAGAAAGGCAGGCTATCATATCACCGTCTCACATCGCTCCTACTATCCTGCAATCGATGACCCGAAGATACAGCCAATGCTTATAAGGGCTCAGGAGATGGCAAGGTATGTGGACTACGGAATCCTCGATTGCGGCCTCACAGGATATGACTGGATACTTGAACAGAACGCTGATGTGAAAGAGATAGCCGAGCTTAAATATGCCAAGGAGGGCCTGAGACCCGTAAAATGGGTTATCGCCGTGCCTGCGGATTCAAAGATAAAGACAGTCGAAGACCTTAACGGCAAGAGGATAGCCACTGAACTGGTTGCCTTCACCAAGCGCTACCTCAAATCCAGGAATATAAAGGCAACCGTGGATTTCTCCTGGGGCGCAACAGAGGTCAAACCCCCGCATCTTGCAGACGCCATAGTCGAGCTAACAGAAACAGGAACCTCCCTCAGGGCCAATAATCTCAGGGTGATAGAGACCATTCTGGTATCAAGCACGCGTTTTATCTCCAACAAAAAGGCATGGAAAGAGCCCTGGAAGAAGCAGAAGATGGAGAACCTGATTATGCTCCTTAGAGGGGCCCTCGAGGCCGCAGAGCGGGTAGGGCTGAAGATGAATCTCCCTGAAAAGTCCCTCAAAAAGATACTCTCTCTCCTGCCGGCCATGCACTCTCCCACTATCTCGGTACTTACTGCCAAAGACTGGTATGATATTGACGTGGTGATAGAGGAAAGGCTTTTAAGGGACCTTATCCCCAAACTCAAAAGTGAGGGGGCCACAGGAATTGTGGAATATCAATTAAACAAGGTTATCCCCTGAGCAGAGATCAGACAGTCAGCAGGGGATGTGAATTTTACCTTTACTTCCCTTTCAGAGTATGTAACAATGTAGTTAGACCAAAGTATCTGATATTTTAGGAAGGTACCGAAGTCTATACACATTGGTTTAACCGGGGGTGCCATTTGGGGAGGGGTCTGGTTAGGTAGCACAATATCAATGCTATGACTGGTTGTTTGTAGTAAACGGGGGCTTGCTACAAGCGGTTGAAGCTGTTTTCTTCTGTCATGTTGCTGAAAAACTCCTCAATATGTCACCCCCTAAAATAAACCCGGGGGAGCCAGCCTTAACAGACTGATTTCAGAGGTAATTAATCAAAAACCACCATGATGTGAATTTTACCTTTACTTCCCTTCCGGATAATGTAACAATGTAGTCAGACGAAAACAAGGGGTGTTTTTCAAAAAACACCGAAGTCTCTCCAAGTGGTTTAACCGGGGTTGCCATTGGAGGAAGGGTCTGGTAGGTACATATTACAAGCAAAGCCCTGCCTGGTTGTTTGCAGTCAAGGGGCTCAATACAAAATGACAAAAATGTCTTCTTCCATATCTTACCAAAGAATACCAAGTCCCTGCAGTATTGCTTTATTATTGGTTGTGCTGTCAATTTTTCTTTGAGGGGTGAGCACTCTCAAACTACTCAAATATAAGTAAGCATAGTATAACTATCATTGAATAATTGGTCTATTTCTGTATATCATTACAAATATCATGATATACAGTTAGTTATTTATAAATAACCAGCAAAAAACTTGTCAAATATCATTTTAATCGGGTAAACTTTGAAGATATACAGAAATTCTATACTAACTGGTTATAAATCTAAGGATGGATAAATGGCTAAATGGTGCACAATAGCTCCAATTCTTTATTCAGATATAGAGAAAAAAATAGACATCCCTTTTGAACTTGGAAATGGTGTACGTTTAATATCATTACCAGAATGGCTCAAAGAAGATACAATGACTAAGTATCTTGATTATAGCAAACGGGATCGATTAATTAATTATGCCAACTACGCTATAGAAGTAACATATGATGCTGATTCCTATGGGACACCTGATCCTGATTGGAAAGGGAAATACCCAAGGTCACTGCAGGAGCGGGCATTTGAATTTATCAATCTATGCAATATTGCTATCTGGATAGCAAACCCTTGTGATTTCCGATATGAACTTATTTATGATGTTTACGAACATAATGAGAAATGGAATTTTAAGTCATACAATGAATATATTGGATTGAAACCCCATAAAAAATATATGGATTATAAATTGAATATGATAGATCTTCTTTAACAAAAAACATGCTCTTGAATGCTCAACCGCAGGACCCTTTTTGATTTTGTTTAGTTTGAGAAATGCAAATCATATTGATTGCTTGCAACGCTATAAAGATTGAGCATCAGAGATATTCATGTTAAGTTTATGAAAAACTTTAAAACACCAGAAATACTATATTACGAAACGGACAACTCATGTGCATTATGTAGCACTAAAGGCACTAATTTGTTAACTGTTCACCATATTGATGAAAATAGAGTTAACAACACATACGACAATCTGATCGTTCTTTGTCATAATTGCCACTCGCCTTATCATGATCCAAATCACTCAGAACCAACAAAAGAAGAAATAGAGAATAGAAAGAGAAACTTAATCCATAAAACCATTACAACTTTTGGCTTAAACGCAATGAAAATTGCGCATCGTAACAATTTTGGTGTTGTCGCATTTCCCTATATGCTCTACCATCTTTGTGAACTCGATTACATGAAAAAGGAAGAAGCACAAATGGGGTACGGCAAAATTGAAGATGCAACAGCAAGATTTTCTATCACTCCACATGGTAGTAATGTTTTAGAAAAATGGTTCGACGAATAAACAACTTAACAAAGTGCTAAAGCCGACCCGGTAACCCCCGGCGGTTTTTCCTGAACTTGTGGTTTATTATAATCTGTGCCCGGGCCAGCTTATCACCACGTTGAGGCTGTAGAAAAAGTCTTAAAAGGGCTATAATATCGCCATATTCATAGCAATAGAAACAAAGACACCGCTTAGGAGGAAGGGATGGCGAGATACAAAGAGTATGACTATTCGCAGGGGAAATTCATACCGATATATTTTGACAAGCAGATCATGCCTGGGACATTTGAGTATACCCTTCATTATTTAATCGACAACGAAATAGACCTTTCAGTTTTTGACCTGCGCTATCGGAACGATGAACCCGGAGCACCAGCATACGATCCTGCAATACTGTTGAAGATAATACTGTATGCATATTCACGCGGGATAACGTCAAGCAGGAAGATAGCGCAGTGCTGCCGGGAGAACGTCATATTCATGGCATTGTCAGCGGATACACAGCCACATTTTACGACAATAGCGGACTTTATCTCGACACTGGATGAGGAGATCATCCGTCTTTTTCTGGAAGTGTTAATGGTCTGCGATGAGATGGAGTTGATAGGGGGGAAGATGTTTGCGGTAGACGGGTGCAAGATGCCCATCGGTCAGGTAGGTAACGTTATTGACTACGTTGACTTACTGCTTTTCCCTTGTGGGAATCGTTGAGGAAGGCGTTGTTGTGAGGGGACTTTGAGGATTAAAAATAAAGGATGAAAAAAGGTAGCAGTAATCCTGGATGTATAATTATCATTGAACAATTGGTCTGTTTCAGTATATCATTACAAATATCATGCTATACAGTTAGTTCATTATAAATAACCAGTAAAAAACTTGTCAAATATCATTTTAATCGGGTAAACTCAGGTGGTATACAGAAATTGCACAATCATTTGTTATGTGTAGATTATTTAAAAAGATGAGAGTCTTTAAAACGAGTGACGGATTTAAGCCAGATGATTTATTAAAGTTTGCAATAGATCACCTGAGGTCAGCAAATTTGTTGTTTAACCGGAGTCCTATATGTTTTGATTCAGGAGGATATTTATCACACTTGGGACTGGAGTTGATTTTGAAATCGATTCTTCTCAGCAAAACAGGTGAGTTCCCGGCAATACATGATTTAAAAAGGTTATACAAAATAGCAAAAAAATCAGGATATAAGTTAGAAAAGGATGAAGAAGATATATTAAAGAAAATTAATCAGTTTTATTATCTGCGTTATGCAAATCCCCTGAGGCCTGTTGAAATAGGTGATGAGGATTGGCAGTTAATTGAAAATGCTGCAAATACGTTACTATCGTTCTTTCCAGAGAAAACACTAAAAGAATTATATGCGAGTGATTATAATGAAAAAGGTGGCAGAATACTGATGAAGAAGGAAAAGGAAATCGACAAAAACACATAACAACGACATGCACCTAATGCAGACCAGCGTTACTTTTTTTGTTGCAATAGTTTATGTTTTTCAAATTGTCTTTCACCTTGTTCATATTCTTCATGGTCTGCATAGGTGATGTAGGCGTTATATTGCTCAAAATAGTACAACTTATCATCAAATGGTTTAAACCAATATGGAATTATCAAACTTAACAAAAAAAAGACGCGAGCATATTCGTTCGTGTCGTGATAATAACGATAATTCCCATGAAATAATTGCTGGCCTATATTCAGACCAATCCCATTTTATCTATGAGCTTTTACAAAATGCGGATGATGCAGGGGCATCAGAAGTCATCTTTAACTTAACTTCTGAGTCCCTTGAAGTAACTCACAATGGTACTAAATTATTCGATTCTAAAGATGTTGATTCGATAACAACCGTAGGATCATCACCGAAAAAAGACGATGTTAATTCAATTGGTACTTTCGGAGTTGGATTTAAATCTGTTTTTGCAATAACTAAAACGCCAAGTATTCATTCTGGAAATTATCATTTTAGAATTGTAGATTTTATCGTTCCAGAAACAATAAAATCTTTAGACATTAAAGAACAATATACAGTCATATACCTCCCATTTGACCATCTTATTACATCACCCGAAGATGCTTACAAACAAATATCCAAACGATTACAAGCGTTAGAGTCTGAATCATTATTGTTTTTGAGGAACATTCAAGAGGTTCAGTGGAGTACGGAATCAGATAAGGGCCATTATTTGGCTGAAATCAAGGAAGATAAGGATAGCCTGATCTCTCAGGTTAATGAACAAGACAGCCTGAGAGATTATCTGATATTTAAAAAAATCATAGAAATAGACGGTGCCAAACTAAATATAGTAGTTGCTTATCCGTTAAATATTGATGATGGTGACACCGTCGTTCCAGTACATAATTCCAAATTATTTGTGTTTTTTCCTACAAATGAAAGAACAGGGTTAAAGTTCTTAGTTCACGCGCCTTATAAAACCACTCCTAGCAGAGAGTCAATTCCTTTCGATGACAGTCAAAATCAGATTATTACAAATGAATTATCAATGCTGATAGCTGAGAGCATACAATCAATTAAAAATAACGGATTATTGGATGTTGGTTTCTTGACTTTGCTACCTATCGATTCAGAAAATGAACATTCATTGTATAGTTCAGCATTCCAGAAAGTTAAAGACGCATTAACAACCAATCTACTATTACCAACTTCGGATAATGGGTATGCAAATGCAGGAAACACTTTATTAGCAAGAGAAAAAGAACTAACGACCCTATTGGGTAGTTCGGATTGTTCTGAATTATTTGAAAGAAAAACCTGGCTTAGTACGGCTATCACGTATGACAAAACAAGAGAATTAAGGGATTATTTGACGGGGATATTGAATATTCCTGAAATTACTATGCAAAAATTCTGTACAGAAATAACTGAGGAGTTTATAAAAACAAAGCGGGACGAATGGGTTATAAACTTCTATTCAAATATAACAAAAAACAAAGCCTTATATAGAGTCGGAGGCAGCTATCAGAAAAAGGGGGTTCTACGAAAACGCCCAATTATTCGCTTGGAAGATGATTCTCATATCTGTCCAGAAGATGATTTTGGTGATTTGCAAGTATATCTACCGTCCAAGGGAACGTCAAAGTTCAAAACTGTTAAGAGAGCTATTGTAGAGAGTGAAGAATCCATTGAGTTCTTGAAAAGTCTTGGACTCAAAGAGCCAAATAATATAGCTGAGATTAAAGAGTTCATTATCCCGAAATACCAAAGTAGCTATATTGGAAAGGATGAATATATAGATGACTTCGAGCGAGTACTAACAATTTGGATGCAGTCTGATGAGTACCGAAAAAAAGAGGTTGCGGATTTACTAAAGCAATCGCAATTTGTACGGTGCATAAATCAAAGCAAGTCAATCTTTTATCAAAAAGCCGATGATGTGTATTTTTGCACGGATAAGTTATTAGCTTGGTATGAGGGTAATCTAGATGACAATATTTATTTCCTCGAGGTGGGGATTCAGTTAACAGAAAATAGCAGGAAGTTTATAGAAAGCCTAGGTGTTCGATATGATATAAAAATGTCTGGTATCAACGACATTAGGGTTAGTAATTATGGTTGGTACGAAAGAAGTGTTAATGGGTTTAATCCAGGCTTTGGTATACATGGGTTAGAATTTACCCTGAAAAGCATAACTGCTGAAAAGTCTCTATTCTTGTGGTCGGTATTGCTTAAAAATACCAATAAGCTGAAGGGTTATATAGAAACAACATCCAACCAAAATCACCCATATAATAAGGGTGAAGAGAAGACATCAAAGGCTATGGATGCGTTAATTAAAAGTCCGTGGCTATATGACAAGGAAGGCAAATTAATATTTTTACCTATTGATCAAGTAGCGTTTGATGATCTGAGCGATGATTATCAAAAAGAAGATAATAATATCGAAAGGCTCGTTAAAGCACTCGGATTTAAGCTGGATGAAATTGTAGAATTCGAAGAAAAAACTGGTAAAAAAGTTGTATCCATAGAAGATTTTGAACTTCTTCGAAAAATCAAGAAAGATCCTAATGATGCTGAAGAAGAGAAGGATGAGGACGATAACTGGATACCAGAAACAGATCCTGATGATGCAAACATCATTGAAGACGAATCCGATTTTAAAAGGCACATACAAGAAGATTTATCTGGCCAAGATGCAAAAGTAAATGCTGGTATTGATGATACAGATAATGATAATGGTGAGAAAGAAAGGGCAAATGGTAGCAATTCTGACAAACCAAAAGATAGTAAAGCAATAGGTGCTTGGGGAGAATCTATCGCCAATAGATACTTAGTAAAAAAGTATTCAAAGAACGAAGTGGTTTGGCTAAATGAAAGCGGGAATGTCGGAAAGGGCTACGATTTTGTAATAAGAGAGAATGGTGAAGATATTGCCTACTATGAAGTCAAAAGCAAAACTGACAAGGCACCACAACTATTTCTAATATCTGGTACACAGTGGGGTTGGGCGAAAAACTTACATAACGCAAATAAGGGAGGCATGTATAAAATTTTGTTAATTTCCAATGCAGGAAAAAAAGAACCAAAAATCAGAGAAATAATAAACCCTGTTGAACTTTGGAATGCTGGGAAATTATACGCAGACCCCGTTAATATTGAACTATAGCAGTTGAAAACGCAATATAACAAGGTGCTACACTCGGAGTATCCACTGTTTGCTCTGCGCTCCGCGCCTTACAACCAGCGGATGGAACAGATGCCCTTTGGGCACTCCTCATCAGCGGCGTTAGAAGGCTGAACAAGAATAGAAAAGGAGGTGTATATGGGATTTCTCAGCAATTTATTTGGCGATGAAAATTTCGCAGGCCAGATTTCTGATAGGGGAGTTAAGTATTTATTAGCAAATTTAGATTCCGTCGATACTGAAGTCCTTAACTTTCTTGAACCCACTCATCATATTTGGCCAGAGCAACAGATGTTTATTCCTAACCTTATGGGTGAATTCAGAGACTCGAAAGTTGGGATTGTACACGGTCAAGGGGGAGGCCATGCATTCATACGCATGAATGCGCTCAAATCGATAGCTCAAGAGCATATCGGTGAAATTTCAAATTACTGTGAGTTAGTCAAGTTATTTCGTGCTTCTGGTCTGGAGGTAAAACGAATTAAGTATTTCCGAGTTGAGGAACATTAACGGTCACCCACTTTTAAAGTTGCGAACGACGCCTTCTAACAAAGCAAATCAACATGGATGGACAAAAGCGTCGCAATTTTTGCAAAAAGACGCAAAAATTCCGCCACTTTCGTCCACCAGTTATTTGCAACGTTATGCTTTATCAATAAGGAGGAAACATGATTAAATTTCTACAAGCCTTAGTTGTAATTGGTTTTTCTTTTTTTATCTTCGCTTGTGGTGGTGGTGATGATGGCGGTGGCGGTGGTGGTACAACATTTAATAAAGTCTCTTTCCCTCTCACCGTCAAAGCGCAAATTGATGGTCGAAGCCAACTTATGTTAAGTGGAAGTTTGATTTGGTGGCACCACATTGACTGGGAACCTCCTGGCCTTTGGGGAGAAGAGCAACCAACTTTTTTAAACGAAGAAAAATGGTATCCAGTATGGCCTGAAGGAATTCTTACTGATTGCGATTGTGATTCATCCAAGATAGACGCATTAGCAACACCATTGCGCGCTGATGCAACGATGATATCTCTTAATGTTATTGCAGGGAGGGGGGAAGTTACGATTGTTGAGCAACCTAATCAAAATAATGATTACACAGCCACAATTGAGTTCGACGATAATAATTCAGTGGGCCCAGACTGGTACGAAATAATAATTTCTTATAACTAATACTTAACTGCATAATTTGATGTTTCATGTTTTGCTAATAAAATATAACGGAGAGCTACCTGAGGGACATACTATGCATAACTATTGAAGGGCAAAAAAATAATGTTGATAAAATTGCAGGATTTATAACTCCTCAATTTTCATTACTATCTTGAGTTTTGAACTTCAGACAGACAAGACCTCTGTTGCCATGTATCGACTGGCAGTATAGAGGGTGAGGTTCGGGTCTACAATCCTGCGGTGTGTCTGAAGTGCCAGGTCAGGGACATTGTTATTCTCCGAAAGATGCACCAGACAGGCCCATTTCAGACGCTCTGTATACGAGTTACAAAGCAGTTCAGCGGCCTCAATATTTGAGAGGTGGCCGCCCGGCCCCTTTATTCGCGTCTTCAGGAATGCAGGATAGGGGCCGCTTGCAAGCATGGCAGGGTCATAATTGCTTTCAATAAAGACCGCATCAAGGGATGCAACAACACGGTCAAGCCCTTCAAAGAGGTGTCCGAGATCGGCAAGGATACCGAGACGCTTATTGTTCGAGATGACGACAAATGCAGCACCATCCACACCATCATGCGGCGTAGGAATCGCCTGGACAGACACGTTTCCAAACTGAAGCATCCCGTCTGACTGAAAGTAACGGATATCCTTTAGCCTGCCAAGCCCGCGCTTTTCAGTTGCAGCTTTCAGGGTCTTTGGCGTGACATAAAGGGGCAGACCATACTTCCGCTGGTACACACCGGCATGGCAGATATGATCACTGTGGTCATGGGATATTATCACGGCATCGACCTGCCGGATATCGCGTCCGTGTGCGGCGAGTCTCTGTTCTGCCTGTATGCCGCTGATTCCTGCATCAAAAAGAAGCTTTATCCCGCAGGTCTCAACATAAAAACAGTTACCCTTGCTGCCCGATTGAAGTGAGATTGTATTCATGGTTCAGTATTATTATTCCCCGACCTTTTTGTTTCCCCTAAAACCCCCTTTTGGTAACAGGGGTTTTAGGGGAATTCTGTACAACTTCATGGTGCTGCTGATCAATATTTTTAATTACTTGATCTAAACAGATGCCTCTTCGGAACTACTCTTTGGCGCAGACATTATCGATCCAGAATTCCTGGCCGCCGATCCGGAGTTTCTGGACAGCGCCTGTGAGAACAAGGGTTCCTGTCTTCCCGCCAGGCACAGGGGTTGATGTCACAGAAACGTTGACCCCGGCGATTGGCGATGGTGCTGCTGAAAGCTCGCCGGCATAGATCGGTACGGGCTGCCCGTTAACTCCAAGATTCTCAAAGCCGCCCAGATCAAGGTATTGAAGCTCTACCCTTGAAACAGGAAATCCTACACCGCTGAAATCAAACTCAAGGTTAATGTTGTTGGTGTTGATCGTCTGTCCTGTGCCGAAGGGTACAGGAGGCATCTCGATGCGTGCTAAATTGAATGTACCGCCTCCCCCCATCCAACGGAAATCATAGACAAACATCTCTATACCGTTAGGTGCCACCATCACAACATCACCCGGCACATTGCCTGCCGGACTGCCGTATAGGGTGCCGGCAGGTGGCGGTGGACCGAAGTTGATACACGCTATCCTGGGGAGCAGAACTTCCTTGACATTATTATTTTCATTTGACTCCTTCACCATCCCCTTTGGGTCAACCAGTACCGTGATCTTGTAAACATTCCTCAGGTAGTCATTATCGGGATGTGCAAGTGGAGCGAAGTCTGCATCCAGCGTTATAGCAGCCCCTTTTGCAAGACCTGGAATGTTATACCTTACCTGTGGTCTATAGTTTGGGGATACAGGATCCTCATCACCGTTAAAATAGACCATAAAGGTTCCAGCGTCCTTGTTACCGATATTGGCAATCTCCGCACTTGCTTTTTTATCTACTGCATTCCAGGTTACATCCAGATTTTTTACCACCAGATCAGGTGCGCACCCGACCAAGGCAGCCGACAGTATAAATATAAACGCAAAAAATTTTACTCTCTTCATGTCCCCTCCCCAAATGATTAAAGGTTAAAAATAAAAGCATGCTAAACACCCCATTTACAAGACTGTCCACCGCTCACACTGTCACACTTATCACCCCCTTTTAACCTCAGAATAATCAGCGTCATTTGAAGAAATCCGTGCAAATATCAGCTCTCCGTCATTTCCAGCAGCTCATCAAAGCTTATAGTCCTGACTCCAAGGTCCTGAGCCTTCTGGAGTTTTGAACCCGGGGACTCCCCGACAACAAGGTAATCGGTGCTCTTTGAGACTGCTGAGGAGACATGACCGCCAAGGTCTTCAATCATGTCCTCCACTTCTTTTCTCGGCCTGGGCAGGGTGCCGGTAATCACGAAAACAAGGCCTTCAAGCGGCTGCTTTTTCTTCTTTTTGCCCTCAAAATCAGGGTTTGTTATCTCGAGACCCAGGGATTTGAGGGTTTCAAGCGTCTGCAGGTTCCCGGGGTCGCTGAAGAAGTCCGAGACCGAGCGTGCAATCTTCTCACCCAACTGCTTTATACCGGCAATCCTCTCAGGGCTTACATTGTACAGGTCTTCAAGGTTCTTAAAGTGTCTGGCAAGAAGCTTTGCTGCATATTCGCCAACATGAAGTATGCCGAGGGCATAGAGGAATCTGGCAAGTGTGGTCTTTTTGCTCCGCTGAATCGCGTCTATGAGGTTTTGGGCTGATTTTTCGGCAAACCTCGGCAGCTTAAGGAGGTCCTCCTTTTTCAGTCTGTATATGTCCACGAAATGCCTGATGAGTCCCCTTGAGTAAAGAAGTTCCACATTCTTTTCACCAAGACCCTCAATATCCATGGCAGCCCTTGATGCAAAGTGTTTTATCCGCTCCTGAACCTGTGCAGGACAGTTGATACCAACACACCTGAAGGCAACCTCACCTTCTTCCCTCACAACTTTCGCGCCGCACACAGGGCACTTTTCAGGAATGGCAAAAGGCCTTTCCTTTCCTGTCCGCTTCTCCTTTATTACCATCACGACATGGGGGATGACATCCCCCGCCCGTTCAACCACCACGGTATCCCCCACCCTTATGTCCTTTCTCTTAATCTCATCCCAGTTATGCAGGGTGGAACGGGAGACGGTCACACCGCCGATCCTTACGGGCTCAAGAAGTGCAACGGGTGTTATCACCCCTGTCCTGCCGACACTCGGGATTATATCCCTTATCCTGGTTGTCCCCTGATGGGCCGGAAATTTATAGGCAATGGCCCAGCGCGGCTCCCGGGTCTTGACACCCAGAGTACGCTGCAGCTTAAAGTCATTCACCTTGACAACAGCACCATCGGTCTCAAAAGGAAACCTTCTCCTCTCCTCTTCTATCTCCCTGATGACCTCTACAACCTCATCAACCCCTTTTGCAAGCCTTACTATAACAGGAACCGGAAACCGGGCCTTCTCAAGCCATTTGATAAACTCCCACTGACTCCTGAACTCCATCCCCTTTACCGCTCCAGCTCCGTAACACGCAAGGTGGAGCCTTCGCGAGGCTGTTATCGACGGGTCGAGCTGCCGTACCGAACCAGCAGCTGCATTTCTGGGATTGGCAAAGGGGGATTCCCCCTTCTCTTCCCTCTCCCGGTTCAGTGCCTCAAACTCCTCGATATCCATATAGACCTCCCCGCGGATATCGATCTCCTGAGGAATATTCTTGACCTCTTCTATCTTCAGGGGCACGGACTTTATGGTGCGGATATTCTGTGTAACATCCTCCCCTACATAACCGTCACCCCTTGTGGAGGCCCTCAACAGGAGTCCGTCCCTGTAAGTCAACTCAATTGCAAGACCGTCATATTTCGGTTCAACCGTGTATTCAATTTCATCATCAGTGCCGAGAAACCTCTTGACCCTGCCGTCAAACTCTCTTACCTCCTCATGTGAAAAAGCATTGTCAAGAGAGAGCATGGGCTCGGTATGCTTTACCTTCTCAAACTTGTCAAGGGGTGGGGCGCCAACCCGTTGGGTGGGGGAGTCGGGCAGTATATAGTCGTATTTCTCTTCAAGCTCCTTCAGACGAAGGAAGAGACGGTCATACTCCTCATCAGAGATGACAGGGGAATCAAGGACATAATACCGGTAGCAGTGGTAGTTGAGCTCCCTGACAAGCCTCTCCATCTCCTGCCTGATCTCCGGTGGAATCTTTTCCGACAATATCCACTCCTTTTTTATATACAGGTTGATATGTTCCTGGTGCTCTTTGTCCATTATAGGGTATTTATTAAAAAGCCTGCAAGGCAGGACTGAAAGAAGATTACAAGACGGTGAATTATGAAAATTATGATATAATTTCAGATGTCTGTTGAGTTGGCTGATATAAAAACCTGCTTTCACGGCACCGGGCCGATTGCCTCCTGTTTTGTGAATTATGAAGACCGTCCGCAGCAGCTCGAAATGGCCGGGGCAATCATGAATGCCCTCATGGAGGACAGACACCTTATTGTAGAGGCAGGCACAGGTGTCGGCAAGAGCCTCGCCTATCTCATCCCGATTATCAAGCATTTCAAGAGTGAAGAGACACAGCGGGTTGTTGTCTCCACCTATACAAAAACCCTGCAGCGGCAGCTTGTGGAGAATGACCTGCCCTTTTTAAAAGAACACCTCTTCCCTGAACTGAGATTCACGCTCTGCCTCGGCAGCGAAAACTACCTCTGCCTGAGAAGGCTCAGTATCAGCAGGCAGCACGGACTCTTTGAGGCCGGAGAGGAGGCAGGTCTCTCCGAGCTGCTTTCATGGGCAGGTGATACTGAAACCGGGCTGCATATGGAGATTGCCCTTCCACTTAAGATATGGTCAAAGGTGAGCAGGGAGTCGGACCTCTGCCACGGCAGGGACTGCCGCTTTTACAATAAATGCTTTTATCAGAAGGCAAAGGTTGTGGAGAGAAAGAGTCAGATACTTGTGACAAACCACCACCTCTTCTTTGCCAATATGGCATCAGGGTGGAATGTGCTGCCTGAATTTCAGGCGGTTGTCTTTGACGAGGGGCACGAGATTGAGCGGGTGGCATCGGATTATCTCGGCGTAGAGGCGTCAAATACACGCCTCTACTATCTGCTTAATTCCATACACAGTTCCCGAAGAAAGGGAATCCTCCTCAGGCTCCGCAGTCTTGATGCAGGGAGGTTATCAGAGATTGCAGCCCTGACAGAGAGGGTGAGGCAGCAGGGTGAACGTTTCTTTCTGAATGTCTCTGAGTGGCTTGACGGACGGAAATCGATCCGTGTCCGGCGGAAGGGTCAGTTTATGGATATCATCACAGAGCACCTTGATGCACTGAGAGAAGAGATCGGCAACCTCGCCGATACCACGGTATCCGAGGAAGAGAAGCGGGATTTGAAGGCAATAGAGGAGAGATGCAGGGCATTTATTCAGTCCCTGCAGATAACGGTTAATCAGGAGCTGGAGAGGTACGTATACTGGGCGGAAGTGGATGGCAGGAGGACAAGGCTGGTTGCAACTCCTGTTGAGACCGGCAGCATCCTGAGGGAGCACCTCTTTGATGTAATCAGTCCTGTTATCATCACCTCGGCAACCCTTTCCGTGAGGGGTTCTTTCTCCTATATCTCCGGAAGGCTCGGTCTTGAGGGGACTGAGACGTTATCCCTGTCCTCTCCGTTTAACTACAAGAAGAATGTCCTTCTCTACATCCCTGAAAATAATACAGACCCGAGGGCTGATGACTATATCCCGGGGATTACCGGGGAGATAGAAAAGATACTGGCTGTCACAGGGGGAAGGACCCTCGTGCTCTTTACGAGTTACGGCATGATTGAGCAGGTGCTGAAGAGGATTAAGCTCAAGGGGCTCAGGGTGCTGAGGCAGGGGGATGCCGACAGCTACAGCCTTATTGAGGCATTCAAGGCCCTGGATAACACCGTGCTTTTCGGGACATACACGTTCTGGCAGGGCATAGACATACCTGGTAACGACCTTCAGTGCGTGGTGATTACAAAGCTCCCGTTTGCAGTGCCCACAGACCCTGTTGTAGAGGCACGGATGGAGGCAATCTCCGCAAGGGGCGAAGACCCCTTCCATAAATACCAGGTACCCCAGGCTATTATCACTTTCAAGCAGGGCTTTGGCAGGCTTGTCCGGACAGCCACGGACAAGGGGATTGTGGCGGTGCTGGATACCAGGATAAAGAGGAAGGCGTATGGCAGGGCTTTCCTTGATTCTATCCCTGATGTAGAGATAACGGCGGATATTGAGACGCTGAGGGATAAACTGAGTCATCAATGGTAATTGCCGGCAACGCGTTTAGCACGTCTGCACTCAGCATGTCAGATGAAGCGCTGCAGCCACACGACTCCCCTTGCAATCATTGAAAATCGTTACTGCGCGGTTGGTCCTTTCAGCGATTACTTTTATTCCCATACTTCCAAGTTCATCTATCAGCCCCTGCGGGACCTTCATCAGACCGGAAAAGCCCTTCCCAACAATCAAGACCTCCGGCCTCTCCCTGAGCACCTCGGTAAGGTCTTCCATCTGCAGGAGATGACCTTGACTGCGCCACCATGGCGAGACAACCCTTTCAGGAAAAACGAGCACATCAGATGTGTAGCTCTTTCCATCGATCACGATTCTGCCAAAAGTGTAAGAGTCGATATGCATATATCAATTTTACCACTTTCTCTTTTTCTGTCAAGGGGGTATTTAGGAGTTTTTGCTGTTTTGGTGCTGAAAATGTTAAAGTTTTATGATAAAGTCTGATATCAGGGATGTATATTGTGATGTGTATGTTATCAACCGAAAATATGCTGCGCTTTGTGCAGCGCTCAACCCGGATGCCTGGCCTGGTTAAAAGATTCCTGTCTTGAAAGTGCCTGCTATAAATAAATACATACATGATATCAAGGAAGAGTGCGGGGTTTTTGGTGTATACGGCCATCCCGAGGCGTCCAACCTTGCATATCTCGGCCTCTATGCCCTTCAGCACAGGGGACAGGAAGGCGCAGGTATATGTTCCTCTGACGGAAAACATCTCCATATCGAAAAATCCATGGGGCTTATTGCAGACATCTTTACTGAAAAGCGGTTAAAAAGGCTTCCCGGATATATCGCTATCGGCCATAACCGCTACTCAACATCTGGAAGCAGTTCTATAAAGAATGTTCAGCCCCTGGTTGCCAACTTCTCTCTCGGTACCATAGCAATCGCTCACAATGGAAACCTTGTCAATGCCGCTCAACTCAGAGGGAGGCTTGAAGAAGAGGGGGCAATATTTCAGTCTTCCTCAGACAGTGAGGTAGTTGTTCACCTGACTGCCCACAGCCGTGGGGACTCTTTTAAGCAGCGGCTCATCCAGGCCCTTCAGCATGTCTCCGGCGCCTTCAGCCTGCTCGTAATGAGAGAAAACGAGCTGATAGCCATACGGGACCCTTACGGGGTGAGGCCCTTGTCCCTCGGAAAATTCGATGGCGCCTATGTCGTTGCATCGGAAACATGCGCCCTTGATCTCATCGGCGCTGAATACATAAGGGATATAGAGCCCGGTGAGATGCTCGTTATCAATGAACACGGCCTTAACTCAATAAAGGCGCTTCACTCTTCCCGCAAGGCTCATTGTGTCTTTGAATTCATATATTTTGCAAGACCGGACAGCTGCATCTTTGATGGCGTAAATGTAAATGCCATAAGAAAAAAACTTGGCAGGCAACTGGCCATTGAAGCTCATATAGATGCCGACCTTGTAATTCCTGTTCCGGACAGCGGCATGCCCGCTGCCATCGGGTATGCCGAGGAATCGGGAATACCGTTTGACCTCGGGCTTATCCGTAACCACTATATAGGACGGACCTTTATTGAGCCGAAAAAGACCATAAGACACTTCGGGGTGAAGATCAAGCTGAACCCCGTGAGGGAGATACTGAAAGGCAAGAGGGTGATAGTGGTGGATGATTCCATTGTCAGGGGCACAACGAGTAAAAAAATCGTCAAGATGCTGAGAGAGGTGGGAGGGGCCAGGGAGGTGCATATGAGGATAAGCTCTCCGGCCACTGTAGGGCCCTGCTTCTACGGTATCGACACCCCCACAAGGAATGAATTGATTGCAGCCACTCATATGGTTGAAGAGATAAAAAAGTATATAACCTCCGACACCCTGTCCTATCTTTCGATTGAGGGACTCAGAAGCGTGATACCCAGCCCTGATGATTTCTGCTATGCCTGCTTTACCAACGAGTACCCGATCAGCTTTCCCGGAGAACACCTCCAGCAGCTCGACCTCTTTGTAGGGGTATAAATTTGACCTGACACTGAACCCCCCTATTGAGGCAATCAATAGGGCTATTAAAAAAATAAAACGCCGGGATCTTGACATTTTCCTGCAAGATTAGTAATATAACACCACTTTTCAACACTGAAAGAAAACAGGCAGACTATTGAAACGTGGTCTCAAAAGGAGGCAAAGGTGGAAGGTGGCGGTTATCTGATAAACATTCCGGGGGTCCCCCCATATGTAACATATTCCTGGCTTGCAATGGGCATACTCATCCTGATGGCAATCCTCGTCAGGGCCTCTATAAAGCTTGTACCGTCCGGGTTTCAGAACTTTATTGAAATGGTAATTGATGCCATCTACAACCTTTGTGAGGAGACCATCGGGGAGCACTGGACAGCAACCTTCTTTCCCTTGATCGGGACACTCGGCATATACATACTGGTCTGTAATTACATGGGCCTGATCCCTGGATTCGACTCCCCGACAGCCAATATAAACACTACGGCTTCATGTGCCATTCCGGTTTTTCTTGCCACACATTACTATGGGGTGAAGGTTCACGGGTTTAAATATATCAAACACTTTCTCGGACCGATGCGTTCCATCTTTGCACTGCCCCTGATGATAATGATGTTCTTTATTGAAGTCATCGGACACTTGGTCAGGCCCGTAACCCTGTCTGTCAGGCTCTTCGGTAATATGATGGCAAAACATATCCTGCTTGCAGTTCTTGCCGTATTAACTCCCATTGGAATACCTGTACTCGTTCTCGGACTGGGCGTGATTGTCGGACTTGTTCAGGCCTTTGTCTTTGTGTTACTAAGTATCATGTATCTTGCCGGTGCCGTAGAAGAGGCACATTAATATTAGTCTTTATGAAAGGAGGTTGGACCGATGAAAAAACAAACTGCCGTGATTTTTCTTACTCTCGCCATAGTCTGTTTACTTGCCCCGCTTGCTTTTGCAGAAGAGGCAGCAGCAGCCGTTGTGGCGGGTTCTAATGCCAAGGCCTTTGCTGTGCTGGGAGCTGCTCTCGGTATTGGTATCGCTGCCCTTGGGACCGGAATAGGCCAGGGAATCGGTTTGAGTAAGGCATGTGAGGGTGTAGCAAGAAACCCAGGGGCGTCAGGAAAGATTATGATGATACTCATCATAGGTCTTGCCATGATTGAATCATTGGCAATTTATGCCCTGCTGGTATCACTGGGTATTCTCATGAGCCAGAACAGCTTCTTCTAAATCTTTACAGGCTCTTTCTTTACAAAGACTTACAATTATTCAGATCCACGGAAAGGCGGGATAACTTATCCTGCCTTTCTTTTTTTAGCAGTCACCTCCGGGTACTGCTAAACACAGACAACCTCTTTTGTAAATATCGGTTTCGGATAAAATACCACATACTCACAAGACAGGAGTGATATAACGATGGGTTTGGAGATAAAAACCATAGTAGTCGGACAGCTTGAGGTAAACTGTTATATTGTTTATGATGCTGAAAACAGGGAGGCAATTGTTGTAGACCCGGGAGATGAACCTGACAGGATTCTGGATTTAATAACAGCTGATAACCTGAAGGTAAGGCACATTGTCTGTACGCACACACACTTTGATCACGTAGGCGCCATACCTGAACTCAGGGAAAATACCGGAGCACAGATAGTTATTCACAAAAAAGAGTCTGAAATTTACGAGGCAGCACGGGATATGGCCGCCCTTTGGGGCTATGACGTAGACCCCCTGCCTCCCCCGGACATTTTTATTTCAGAAGGTGACGAGATCAAGACAGGGAATCTTGTCTTCAGGGTAATACATACACCCGGGCACAGCCCCGGAGGGATATGCCTCTATGGCAATGGAATCGTGATAACCGGGGATACACTCTTTGCGGGTTCCGTAGGGAGAACGGATTTCCCCGGCGGAGACATTAACCTGCTGAAAGAGTCTTTTAAACGTCTCATGTCCCTGCCCGAGGATACTGTAGTTCTGCCTGGTCACGGTCCCCAGTCAACAATAGGCAGGGAAAAGAGAGAGAACTTTTTTATTAACGAAGTCTAAAAATAATCCCCTCTCGTAATAGCAGTTTTGCTCTTTGTAACAATGGCAGTAGCGCTTTTCTGTCTCGTACTTATCACCTGAATCTTGCCTATCGGCCTGTTTGGCTTTTCAGCCGAGACAAGGGTGAAAGTACTTCCCGGGACAACCCCATCAACTGAACCACGGTCAATATACACAATATCGTAGTTACCACTGATAAGCCTCAGGTCCCTGGCAGCAACAACTGTTCCGCTCACAGCCGGAGACTTTCCTTTAACAAGCGGAAAGGATTCGATGGGATAGTAATTATCGATAGGGTCTCCTTTCTGGATTTCTATAAAGGACTTTATCACCTTCGCCTTGGTGAATCCCGCTTCCCGACCTGTCACCTCAATAACCCCGGTTAATTCAATCAGGTTGCCGAGTACTTCACCGGTTGATGGATGCCTTATCACTCCCAGTGAACGTTCGGCATAAAACTTCTTTCCATTCTCCGGCACGGCATTATTATATAGTTTTATATATACAAGATCATCCTTTCCGATAAGTGTCCGTTCATCCGGAGTTGCAACAATTTTCCCCACCCCTGGAATTACCTTGTCAATATAGCCGCTTGCAGCGATCATGTCCGCATCAACCACAAAGGGTTGCCGTGGTGCAATCGTAATGGCCTTCTCCTCAATCTTTTCCACAGGCACAGGTTGTTCCTTTCTGACCTCTTTTTCTTCAGGAAGCCTGATGTTGATCTGTTTCTGCAACATGTAACGCGGAAGCCTCAGATGCTGTCCGGGGAAGATAAGGTCGGGGTTTTTCACCGTTGGGTTCTCCTTCCAGACATTCGGCCACAGGAATGGGTCTTCGAACTTGCCTCCTGTAATGTCCCAGAGGGTATCACCCTTTTTAACAGTGTACTCCACATACTCACTCTCTCCGGCCATAATGCGTAAAGGCATGAGCAGTGAAAGTGATATAATCAGGAAAATAAAAGTTGCTTTCATATCAATTCTCCTTTCACAAATATTAGTTCTTATATAACAATAACCAACTTTATCAAAAGTGTCAACAGTTTTTTATGTCAGGCATGCTTAAGAGCTTCTGTTGTCGGTATTGCCCGGTGGCTGATATAAACCCTATTATACATGCCTGTTATAATAAAATGCCACTTGGCTGATTGGTCAACTTCCTGTTGTTTATATATTTATTATGGTAAAATACGTTTAATTAATGTGAAAAAGCATTTATTGAAAAGAGGGGCTGGCAATGTCTAACAACAAACGTGTAATTATAGTTGACGATGAACCGGATATCATTGACCTTGTAGTATATAATCTCAGGAAAGAGGGGTTCGTCACAGACAGCGCCCGTAGTGGAACAGAGGCGTTAAAGAAGATCCGGGAGGGGAAATTTGACATTGTCATCCTTGACCTGATGCTTCCGGAGATGGACGGTCTGGAGTTGTGCAGGATTCTGAAGAAAGACCCCGCACTGTCGGATATGCCTATCATAATGTTGACTGCAAAGGGAGAAGAGATTGACAGGATATTGGGGCTTGAGCTTGGGGCCGATGACTATATTACAAAACCCTTCAGTCCGAGAGAGATGGTGGCACGGGTAAACGCAGTCCTCAGACGTTCCGGATTAAAAAGAGATGGCGGAGACGGCAAGGGTGTGCTGAAAATCGGCAACCTGGAGATTGACAGAGAGAAATACACTGTGAAAAAAAATGGCCTGCCCCTCTCCCTCAGCATCAGGGAATTCAAGCTGCTTCTCTATCTTGCCGAGAGGCCCGGGAGGGTTTTTAGCCGGGATTCACTGCTTGATGCGGTCTGGGGCGACGATGCCTATGTAGAGCCAAGGACTGTTGATGTTCATATAAGGAGGCTGCGGGAACGAGTGGAGGACAACCCGTCAACTCCGGCATATATCCTTACGAGAAGAGGAGTTGGTTACTATTTTGCTGAAGAGGTGTAGCCATATATAACATATTGCATGAAATCATTCTTCCCCTGGCACTGTTACTTATCCTCTATCTCCTGATAAGAGACATATACTTAAACAGAAAGATTAAGGAAATCACCGGTTTCATTCAGGAGCTATCGGAAGGAAATCTCAAAAAACGCCTCTTTCTTAAAAAGGGAGAAAAGTTTTCCGGGATTGTATCAGGTCTGAACAGGATAGCAGAGAGTTTTGAAGAAAAGATACACGAAGCAAATGAACAGAGCCACAGGTTGGAATCCACGCTGAAGAATCTTCCCGATGGCATTGTCCTTCTTGATAACAACGATGTGGTCAGGTTTGTTAATCCTGCCTTTGAAGCCCTTTTTAATGTTAAGTCGTCAAACCTCAGGGGCAGGGGCCTGAACGAGGTAATAAGGGTGCCTGAGCTTACCGAGTTAATCGGGATAATCAGGACGGACAGGTCTTTGAAAAAAGAGGCCTTCATCGAACCCATTGATAAATATCTCCTGATAAAGGCCATCCCCTTTTTTGGCAACAGTATCACTGAAAACAAGTCACATTCTTCGGCAAGCAGGGAGTATACAGGGGCAATGATCGTGTTCAGGGATATTACAGAAGGTAAAAGAACGGACGAGACAAGAAGGGATTTTGTTGCAAATGTCTCGCATGAACTCAAGACCCCAATAACCGCCATAAGGGGATTTACAGAAACCCTGCTTGACGGTGCAATAGAAGACAGGAATGATGCACTAAGGTTTCTTAATACCATAAAATCCCATACTGAAAGAATGGACCGTTTAATAGGAGACCTTATAAAACTCTCACGGATTGAATTTGGTGCAATGCCTCTTGAAAAAAGGTCACTCCCGCTTGAGCCCCTGGTTGACGATGTCTTTAAAGGTTTTGAAACACTTTGCCGTGGAAAGGGGATATCCCTTGAAAAGGATATGCAGAAGGGGTGCACAGAGATTGAGGCCGACCCCCACCGGCTGACACAGATACTTACAAACCTCATAGACAATGCCGTAAAGTTTACAGAGGCAGGCCGTGTGGCTGTAAAGGCCAGGAGGCAGGCCACGGGATACATAATCTCGGTTGAGGATACAGGCATGGGGATTCCAAAGAGGCATCTGTCAAGGCTTGGTGAAAGATTTTTCAGGGTTGACCCTTCACGTTCAAGAGAGCTTGGGGGGACAGGGCTTGGCCTTGCAATTGTAAAACACCTTGTAAGGGCTCATGGCTGGGAGATGAAGATAGAGAGCGAGGAGGGTAAGGGAACGGCTGTCAGGATACTGCTGCCTGAACCGGAACCTGCAGGGAAAAAGCTGAGCAACTGCTCAGCATGAAGAAGGGCCTCAGGTCCCGCCTGAAAAGCCTGAGCTCAGCCCCGGCAAGCCATCTCCGGAGGCAGAACAGGAAAAAGATGTGACAAGTTTTTTTATTTCACTTGAACCGCAACGGGGGCATATGGTATCCTTTTCTGTAGTTCCGATCCTCTGTAAGAGAGTAAAAGTCTCTTTGCATTTTATACATGTATATTCATATACCGGCATTTGAAAAAAACCTCCTTAGTCTATAAGTTTAGATACTTTTTATCTTATAAAAATAGAGGACCCTTTGTCAATATCTAAAGAAGAGATCTTACTGATAAGCTCGGACCCATCAACAACCGATATTGTAAAGACGACGTTCAGGCAGTCTGATATCGATGTAAAGGTGAAAAAAGACATTGCCTCGGGAGTCAAGGTATCAAGGGATTCACAGATTGTCCTGATTGACAGCCGATTATCCGATGGTGATTGTCTTGATTGCCTTCGGAGTCTCAATGACCTGAACACAGACCTCCTCTCCATAGTCATGATTGAAGATGGTAAAAGGAGGGCAGGAATCGATGCAATAATGGATAGCGCCTTTTCCTATACCATGAAGCCTGTAGACTGTGATGAGCTCAGGGCTGTAGTGGAGAGGGCATTTGAACTTAAAAGACTCAGGAAGGAGAGCCGAAGGCTCTATCACTGTACGGTTGAGGAGTTTTTGAGGCACAAACTCAAGGGCTACTTATCCCAGATACAGAAAGTGGGAGGTATCGCCCTTTATGACACGGTAATCTCAGAGGTTGAAAGGGCGCTGTTGACACTCGCCATGGAAAAGACAGAGGGGAATCAGCTCCAGGCATCAAAACTCCTTGGACTCAACCGAAATACGGTAAGAAACAAGATAAACAAATATAAAATCAAGAAGTTCTGAGCGTCTGAGACTGAAGAGTTACGAAATTCCTTTCAAGGGTATCTCTCCATTTTCGTTTAAATTCTGCAAACTTCCCCATCACAATGGAATCCCTCATCAGCCTGAAGAATCTCAGGTAAAAACTCAGGTTGTGTATGGTGTTCAACCTCATGGAAAGTATCTCCCTTGACAGATACATGTGCCTGAGATATGCACGCGAGAAATTCCGGCATGTATAACAGGAACACTCCGGGTCAAGTGGGGAAGGGTCCTCCTTGAACTCGGCCCTCTTGATGCTGATCCTCCCTGTTGAGGTAAATAGCGTTCCATTCCTTGCATTCCTTGTGGGCATCACACAATCAAAAATATCATAGCCGGCCTCTACGGCCTCAAGCACATCAAGGAGGTCGCCAATACCCATAAGATACCTCGGCTTCACAGCAGGCATTACAGGCCCCGTAGCATGAATTATCTCATACATTAATTCCTTGGGCTCTCCAACACTCAACCCCCCCGCAGCATACCCATCAAACCCTATCTCAACTATATCCTCAAGGCTTTTTAAGCGGAGGTCCCTGTAAGTGCTGCCCTGAAAAATGCCGAAAAGGGCCTGGGAAGAGCCTGCGGGATGAGCAGACCTGCACCTCTTTGCCCACGCTGTGGTCAGTCTCAGGGAATTCAGGGCATAATCATATGTGCTGGGGTAGGGGGTGCATTCATCAAAGGCCATGATTATATCGGCTCCAAGCGCCTGCTGTATCTCCATCGCCTTCTCAGGGCCTATGAAATGCAGGGAGCCGTCTATATGTGAACGGAACTCCACCCCGTCCCGCGTGATATTCCTCAGCCTCGATAGGCTGTATACCTGAAACCCCCCGCTGTCTGTAAGTACAGGCCCCGGCCAGCTTATGAACTTCTGAACCCCGCCGAGTCTTTTTATGGTCTCGTGTCCCGGCCTCAGGTAAAGGTGATAGGTGTTACAGAGCATCACCTCTGCACCTGCACCCCCAAGCTCCTCAGGGGAGATGGACTTTACAGTACCCAGGGTGCCTACAGGCATAAACTGGGGCGTGAGGACAAGCCCCCTCTCCGTCTCGATTATCCCTGCCCGTGAGTTGCCGTCGGATGCAATGACACTGAATTTCATAGCATCCTATTATAAACTAAATGCAACGGTTTTCAGCCGGGAACATCTCTCTCACTCCAGCAAGGCATCCGCCCGGATCAAGAGTTCGCGCTTGAGGTAGAAGAGCCTTGAGAGCCTGAACCGGGCCTCTGCATAGGCAAGGTTGAGCTCACCGAGTCGGGTGAGCGTTATTGTTCCTGCACGGTATTGCCCCCTGGCATCTTCATAGTTTTCTCCTGACAGGGCCACTGACTCCCGCTGCAGTTCTATCCTTCTGTCAACTGATGCAACGCTGACCTTCAAGTCCCTGACAAGACCGGCCAGCTCTTTTCTGGTCTTCTTTAGTTTATTGTCTGCAACACGCATCTCTGCCATAGTGGCGGCCTTGTTGCTGCTGACAAGACCGCCGTCAAGGACATTCCAAGTGAGCTGTATCCCTATATTCCATTCCTGATCCATCTGACCTATATATTCGTTGCTCGACCTGGCAGCAGTCACAAGCTGAAGTTCCGGCAGGTGCCCCCTCCTTGCAATCTCGTACCGGAGCCGGGAAGTTAAAAGATCGGCCCTAGCGAGTCTTATATCAAGCAGGTGATCCTGCTTGAAGGCATCCTCGAGTCTCTTCAGGCGTGTTTCAACCCCCCTTATGCTGTCAAGCCTGCCGCGGGGAACGAGGAGTTCTTCCCAGCCCGACCTGCCGATTGAGATATTAAAGTCAATAAGTGCCCTGTTGTAAGATTCTTCTCCGGTCTGCAGCTCTTCCATGGCATTATTGAGATTCAGCTTTGCCTGGCGCACATCAAGAGAAGTCACCATGCCGGCATTCCTGAGGTCTTCTGCATCCCTGAGCTCCTCTTCTCTCTGTGCTGTCCTGTCTTCCAGAATATCAAGAAGGGCTTTCTGAAAGAGGACGCTGTGAAAGGCTATCCTGACCTGTCTCCGGATCTCTCTCTTCCCGGACTTTTCACTGAATTCCGATAGCCTGTAGAGGTTTTCCTTAAGATCCAGACTCCTCAATACCCTGCCGCCTGTCCAGAGCACCTGACTTGCCTCTATTGAGGCGGACTTAAGCCAGTGGGGTGTCTCAAAGCCGGGGAACCATTCGACGGTACTGTAATTCCGTAAATACCTTGCCCCGATTCTTGCCTGAGGTTTGACAAAGGCAACCCCTCTCCTGGCATCAGCCCTTAAGGCCTCCGATGACTGGACAGTAATCCTGACGGCCTCTGAATCTTCAAGGGCAAGTTTCAGGGCCTCTTCAAGTGTTATAGTGCGGGCAACAGAGGGAAGAAGGAGTATCAGCAGTAATACAAGAAATTTAATCTTCAAGTCTGCACCTCCTTGTCATGCCTCCCGGAGACCCTCCGCAGAAAGAGCCTGAGGGTCTCGGAAAGTTCATACTCAACCGGGACAATAAGCAGTGTAAGCAGTGTAGCGCTCGATAGCCCCGTTACGAATGCAGTGGCCATGGGCGCCCACGCAACAGACTTGCTCGGAATGCCTATCGCCATCGGCAGGAGCCCCAGCATGGTGGTGACTGTAGTGATCAGCACAGGACGCATCCTTACACTGCACGCCTCTATTACGGCCTCCCGCAGCGGAGTACCGGCCCTCCGCCTCCTGTTCATAAAATCTATGAGTATGAGGGAGTCGTTAACTGCAACACCTGCCAGGCCGACAACGGCAAGAAAGCTCCCGATCGTGAAGGTCGACCTGGTAATGAACATCCCGAACACAACGCCTATAAGGGCAAAGGCAACGGCAGAGATGATGATCATTGGCTGGAAATAATCCTTGAACTGGGAGGAGAGCACCATGTAGATACAGAGCAGGGCGATGAAAAAAGCAAAGACCAGTGAGGTGTATGCCCGCTTTGTGGACTCAAATTCACCGCCGAAACTTATGGTGACCCCCGGATGCTCTCCGGCAATGTTTTCGAAGAATCTCTTGACAAGCACCTGCACCCTGCTTGTGGAGAGGTTTGCCCCTGACTTGATATCCGAAGAGATGGTGATGGTCGGTTTTCCGTTGTATCTGGTCCTTATAGTGGGTTCGTTCAGGTACTTCATCTCAACGAGGTCTCTGAGAAGCACAGGTGAGGAGCTGTTCTCAATTACAGGCACGGCCAATATGTCGGCTGGCTCGGAGATGCCGGTCCCCCTGCTGTTGCCAGGGTCATCCGCCCTTGCAAGCCGCACCAGGAGGTCCACCTCCTCGCCCCTGCTCCTGAACTCGCCTGCGTATCTGCCGTTTAACGCGCCTGCCACAAGAGAAGTTGCAGCCCGGGGAGTGAGGCCGTATTCAAAGACGGCCTCCTGTCTGGGAATGTATTTGACAACCCTCTGGTTCGTTGCCCTGTTGTCCTCAAGGCCCTGCAGGCCTGAAAACTCCTCACCCGATCCAAGGTATTGTTTCAAGGCGTCTGCAGCCCTTATCACTTCGCCCATGGTATTACCGGAGATCCTGATGTTAACGGCCTTTCCGGTTGGCGGACCCGTGTTTTCAGGGAAGACCTTCAGGTATGGTTTCAGTCCGGGATCGCCGTATTTCCGGTCAATAAAATCGTTCACCTTTTCCCGGATAAAATCAAGATGGAGCATCAGGTCGTTACCGGGATTTTCGGGAAAATCCCTCTCTTTCTCCTCCGGCAGGGTCACTACCACCTGCCCGTAGCGATGGCCTGAATGGAGTGAATAGTCCTCATCCTCGTAGAACCCGGCAGCCCCTGATGTTGCAAGGGCCTGTTTACTGCCCATTGACACGATAAACCGCGACAGATCCCTCACTACGGCATCCGTCCTCTCTATGGACGTGCCCGCGGGCATGATGACGGCAAGGTGGTACCTGAAGTAACTGCCGGGGAAAAACTTCACATTGATGAGGGGTACAATACCTGTGACGGAAAGGCCGAGGATCAGGAGTGCAAGCAGAAAAATCCCCGAAACAGTCACCATGGTTGCAGCCTTGTGCTCAAGGAGTATATCGAGAATCCTCCGGTAGAGCCCCCAGAGGGGGGTAAATATAGCTGAGGTGAGGTGATGGGAATTGCCTTTATTATCTGCTGCAGGGCGCACTATTCTTTTCGGGCCCCAGTCGAGTATATGTATGGGCAGGATAAAAAGCGCCTCAAAGAGTGAGGCGGCAAGGGCGTAGGATACGGCCTTTGGTATTACGCTGAAGAAATCCCCTGTACTGCCGGTCATGATCAGCATGGGGACAAAGGCGAGTATGGTTGTGAGTGACGAACTGATGACCGGCAGCATCACCTCCGAGACACCGTCTATCACAGCCTCTTTCTGGGGTTTGCCCATCTGCATATGGCGGTAGACATTCTCCAGAATGATTACTGCATCGTCAACGATAATACCGGAGACGAGGACGAAAGAGAAAAGGCTTATCGTGTTGATGGATTGACCGGTTACTTTAATAAGTATGATTGCGCAGAGAAAGGAGAAGGGAATGCCGATTGCAGTCAGCATGGCATTTCTGAACCCCAGGGTAATCCAGAGCACTATGGTTACAAGGACCATGCCAAACAGCATGTTGCCGCTGAGGGTCCTGACCGAGTCCTTTATCTCGATGGTGGAGTCATTTGTAAACTCAATGGTGACATCGTCCCTGGCATGGGTCTTTTCAAAACGCCGGGAGAGGTCCTTGACCGCCTCGGCGATCCTGATCGAGTTGCCGCTGTCCTCCTTTTTGACGAGGAGCCTCAAGGTATTGAGGCCGTTGGTAGAGGAAATCACATCCGGATCCCTGTAGCTTATCGCAGCACTTGTTACAAGGTCTCCCACGCGGAGGAAGTTTGCATCTCCGTCACGTCGCACAACTACATCCAGTACCTCCTGCTGGGAGGAAAGCCTGCTGCCCGCCTCAAGCATAAACTCGGTGCTGCCTTCCCTGAACCTCCCTGTTGGAATCTTTGTGTTGGCCGACCCGACTGCATCTGCAACCTGGTCAAATGTAATGCCGGACCTGCGCAGTTTTTCAGGGTCCAGGGAGACATGGAACTCCTTTTCGTATTCCCCTGAAAGTGTAACCTCCCGCACACCCGGAATACCGAGGATGCCTGCCTTGAGCTCCCCTGCCAGGAGTTTCAGGCTCCTGTTCGGGATATCCCCCACTATGTTTACGGCAACAACCGGCATCCACATCTGGGTGTCGGCATACAGGAAGAGGGGTTCATCAACCTCAGGGGGCAACTCGTTCCTGATGTTCAATACCCTGAACCTCAATTCATCATAGAGGGCCCTGTAATCAGTGTCGTCAATGAACTTTACCTCTACGGTGGAATAGTTCCGCAGTGACCTCGACTGGATATACTCAACGTTTTTAATCCCGTCCAGGGCGTCTTCTATCCTGCTGGTGACCAGGCTTTCCACGTCATCAGCCGAGGCACCGTAATAGACCGTGGTTATAAAAACCCTCCCCATATCAACGGGGGGCATATTCTCCACAGGTGTGGTAAAAAGGCTGAAGATTCCCGCCACAATAAAGAGAACAAATACGATATTGAGGAAGACAGCCTGTCTAATTGTATAGCGGACTACCCTCTTCATCTCTGCCCTGCAGCAAAGAGTTCAGTGCCCGGGACAAGGCGTTCGTCTGCCGCCACTCTCAGGTAATCACCAAATTCGCCAAGGGGCGTGAGCTTTACGACCTCACCCGTCTCCTTTACAGTCACTGTGGGGTTTTCGTAACGGCTGGTAACAGCGGGTTTGGGGATAAAAAGGCCTTCTGAGCGAATCTGGAGTGGCAGAACAAACATGAGCCCGCCCCTTCCCTGACCACGGAAATCCCGGATTACCAACTCTACATTCAGCTTCCTTGTCTTTTCATCAAACTCTGGGTTGATCCACTTGAGAGACGCCTTAACCGGCACCCCTTCAAGTTCAGCATCAAACTCTTCAGTAAGGGACTCGATGGCTGAAAGCTCCTCACTTGATAAGGAGAATGGCACAACAAGCCCGCTGTAGTCGGAGACCTCAGCAAGAGGAGTCCCCGGCTGAATAACTTCTCCAGGCTCGACCATCCGTTTCGTGACAATCCATCCCCCGGGTGCATAGATGTTGTGACGGAGCTTCCGCTCCGACAGCTCTCTTAATACAGTTTTCTGGACTGCCCTCTCCTGAACCGTTGAATCAAGTTCAAGCCTTGCCTGTTCAAGCTCCTGGGCAGCAGCGTCCCTCTTGACCCCTGTAGCCCTCTCCCTCCTGTAAAGGGTATCAACCCTGAGGAATTCCTTTTCAAGATAGGCAACCCTCACCTGCATCCTTTTCAGGGCTATATCCAGCTTTTTTATAAACTGCTCTGTTTTTTCTATCTCAAGATCAATAAAGGTTGGCTCTATCTCTATAAAGGGTTTCTTGCCGACTGCTTGCCCCACATCATAATTGACACTGAAAACCCTTCCCGGGACCTCTGAGGATACGGTCATGGATCGTTCCTTCCTGGTATAACCGATCAGCCTGATATCTTTGCTTGCCCTCCTGACGAGCAGCCTGTTTTCAGCAGGCACTGAAATATCCTTACTGTCCACCCCGGCAACGGTGACAGCGGGACAGAACAAGACAAACATCAGAAAGAAAGCAATATAACGCATCGTATCTCTCCTTAAAGATTGCCCTTTTCAGCTCACGCTTTAGTTATAAATAATGTCTGTGTCGGATATGCAAACTCGATTCCGCGTTTCTCAAACTCTTCCTTGATCTGAAAATTAATCTCCTGCTGGATATCCATATACTTGTTGTAGTCACTGCTGAGAACATTATAGACTACCTCGAAGTTGAGACTGAAGTCTCCAAAAGAAGAGAAGTGAGCACGGTCAAAGGCAGTAAGGTCGATATTCTTTATAATCCCGGAAATAACCTTGGGGATCTCCTTCACCTCCTGCAGGCCCGTTTGATAGGTGACTCCCAGACTGAAAACCACGCGGCGCTTGTTCATCCTCTTGTAGTTACGCACACGGGAATTGGTAAGGTCTGTATTGGAAAAGATTACCTGCTCTCCGCTGAGACTCCGGATCCGGGTAGTCTTGATTCCCACATGTTCGATGGTTCCCAGGTAATCTCCAACAATAATAAAGTCACCTATCTTGAACGGCCGGTCAAACAGTATGGCAAAGTAACTGAAGAGGTCGCCCAAAACCGTCTGAGCTGCCAGAGCAACCGCTACACCACCAATCCCCAGTCCTGCAATTACCGTGGAGATCTTAAATCCCAGGTTATCCAGGAGGAAAGTGATGGCAATTCCCCAGATGATTACGTTTATTACCGGGAGTAATCCCTTGACACTGTACTTCCTGGTTGTATCCTCTTCCTTTTTGAGCCATACGCTCTCTATCGCGTAATTTACTATTGCCACTATGAAACGGACGCTGAAGATGGTGAGAAGGACCGCTATAACGATATCAAAGGCCTTGGTGAATGAGAGCCCCAGGGTCAGGGTGTGTATGGATAGATAAATCACACCGAAATAGAAGACCGGAACCAGTTTGCTATCGACAATCCGTACAAAAAAATCATCCAGGGTGGTGGTGGTCTTGTCAGCCCAGACCTTGAGCCGCTTTATAATAATACGCTTCAAGACCATGACTACAAGAACACCGACAACGAGAATCGCAAGACTGACGAGATAATCCGATATGGTGTTGCTGAAAAAAGTCCGCTGCATGATATCCTCGATCATACTAACCCCTCCTGACATTCAGACTGTAAGGTTTATAAAAGCCGGGGCATCCATCCAAAAAACCCCGCAATAATTATTTGAAGTAAATAATAACACTTAATCCCCCTTTTTAAGAAGTGTAGAGGCAGCCCTCCAGGAAGTTATTGATAACAGCCCATGTTGTATTATTACGACCAATGCCCTTAATGTATGATATAATGCTTAATAATATATTGCTCTGTCCCGGTCGGGCTTCGGGAGACACTATCATCTTTTTGGGGAGGAACTCATGATCTCGCTTAATTTTGCAAATGTAATGGAAGAGGTTATAGGGGAAAAGGGTCTGTCTGAAAGAGAAATCGAGGCTCTAAGAAGCAAGGGGCAGGATGCCCTTGGGCAGCTGGTGCAGAGAAAGTGGCCGGAGCTTGCCTTTCTTGACCTACCTGACGGAGATACGGAAAAGATAAAGGAAATTGCACTCAGGATAAAGGACGACTCGGAGTTTTTTCTTTTACTCGGGATAGGCGGCTCAGCCCTGGGACCAAAGTCCATCCTTGAGGCCCTGAGTCCATTCCACAACCTCAGAAAAACCCCAAAGGTCTTTATCTACGACAATGTCGACCCCAGAACCCTTTCAGGCATCCTCTCCATAACAGACCTCAAAAAGACGACTGTAAACGTAATTACGAAATCCGGCAGCACTGCCGAGACCGTAGCCTCCTTTATGATACTCTGGGAAGAGATGGAAAAGGTCCTCGGCAAAAAGATATCCGGGAGGTTTGTGGCTACTACTGATCCTGAAAAGGGCAATCTTAGGGAAATAGTAAAACGTTACGGGCTGGAATCACTCCCCATCCCCCCTGGTGTTGGAGGCAGGTATTCGGTATTGAGCGCAGTGGGTCTCCTGCTCGCAGAGGTTATCGGGGTGGATTCAAGAGCGCTCCTTAAGGGAGCACGGGATATGAGGGAGAAGTGCCTGGAGGAGGACCTGTGGAAAAATCCAGCCCTCCTCATGTCGTTCATCCTTTACCTTTTGAAGACTGAAGCAGGAAGGAATATAGATGTTATCATCCCCTACGCCGATGGACTGAAGCCATTTTCAGAATGGTTCTGTCAGCTATGGGCAGAGAGTCTCGGCAAGCTTGGCATGGGACTGACTCCCTATCCCTCTGTTGGAACCACTGATCAGCACTCCCAGTTACAGCTCTGGGTGGAAGGCCCTGAAGACAAGGTGGTTATCTTCGTCAGGATAGAAGATTACGGTGTGGATATAAAGACACCGCACATATTTGAGGATATGGAGGGTCTTAATTACCTCTGTGGACACTCCCTCTCTGAACTCATAAAGGCTGAAGAGGAGTCTTCAGAGCTTGCACTGGCAAAGGCTGGAAGACCAAACCTTACCGTAAACATGCCTGCCATCGACGCCTATCACCTGGGACAGCTCTTTATCTACTTTGAGATTGTTACGTCCCTCACAGGATTTCTCCTCGGCGTTAATCCCTTTAATCAGCCGGGGGTTGAAGAGGGGAAAAACCTCACCTACGGCATGATGGGCAAAAAAGGATTTGAGGAGAGGCGTAAAGAGGTTGAGTCCGCAAGGGAGAAAAAGCTCTGCTGGAGGGTCTGAGTAAAGAGTTTGGGTTATCCGTTGCTCAGGACGTGATGCAGAAGTTTTTAATTGTCACCCTGAATTTATTTCAGGGTCTCGTAGTTTAGGGGCTCCTGGTATAATGAGCAAGAGAAATACCGGATATTTACTGTTGACCCTGCTCGCCCTGTGGCTGATTACATTTTCATGGACAACCCCCTCAAATGCTGCCGGCTCAGGTTGCGAGTACGTTTACGTCAAAAAGGTTATTGACGGAGATACGTTTGTCATCGAAAACAATGAGCGGGTAAGGCTTATCGGAATTGACACCCCTGAGACAGTTGACCCGCGGGTTGATGTAGCGTGGTTTGGCAAGGAGGCATCCGGAAAACTGAAGGCCCTTATCAAAGGGAAGAGGGTATGTCTTAAGAGGGACAGGGACCGCACAATCAAACGGGGCAAATACAATCGCCTTCTCCGTTATGCCTGGGTGGATGACACCTTTATCAACAAGGAGCTCCTGTTGCAGGGCTATGCCTTTGCATATACAAGATACCCGTTTCAGTACCTGGAAGATTTCAGGAGATACCAGGAGATTGCGCGGCGCAAAGGGGTGGGACTCTGGAACAGGGAAAAACAGCTCAGGTGGGAAGAGACAAGGAGAAAAAGACTTGCCCTCTCAGAGACCTGTGGAAGAGACGGCCTGCTCTGTCCAGGTGATGCAGGAAATTTTATTGGACAGCAGAAGACCGTACGTTTCCTTGTCAGAAAGGCCCACGATATCGGTGACAGGGTATTTCTTAATAGTGAGAATGATTACAGACTCGATAAAAACTTCACTGTAATGATAATGAAATCCCCGGACTACGCAGCCCTTGATCCTGTAAATCTCTTTCTCGGCAAGGTAGTTGATGTAAAAGGGACTATAAAGCTGTATAACGGAAGGGCTGAAATCATAGTTTACGACCTGTCCCGGATATCCATAGTGCAGCCCTGATTCTGTGTATAAATCACGGTCATTTGTCATTCCCGCAAGAGGAGCGGGTCTTTGAGCCCTGCCTCTGAAAATCCCTTCTCCCTGAATTTGCAGCTGTCACATCTCAGGCACGGTCTGCCGTCAGGTGCAGGGTCATAGCAGCTCCAGGTGAGGGCATAATCAAACCCGAGCTCCGTACCCCGCCTGATTATCTCCCCTTTGGTCAGATACAACAGCGGGGCCAGGATACGGAATTTAATTTTACCCTCAACAGAGGCCTTGGTTGCAAGGTTTGCCATCGCCTCAAAGGCATGGAGATATTCGGGTCTGCAGTCAGGATAGCCGCTGTAGTCCACGGCATTGGCGCCAATAAAAATATCCCCTGCCTCAAGCACCTCCGCCCAGCCAAGGGCAAAGGAGAGGAATATGGTATTTCGGGCAGGGACATAGGTGATGGGGATTGACGATTGGTTGAACTCTAACTTCCGACCTGCGGCCTCGGCCTTGTGCTTTGGCACCTCGATCTCACTGGTCAGGGCCGAGCCCCCTATCTCCCGGAGGTCAAAACGGGTTACAAGGTGCTTTTTTACATCAAGGGCTTCTGCCACCTTTTTGGCAGACTCGATCTCCCTGCGGTGTCTCTGGCTGTAATCGAAAGTGAGGGTATAACACTCATATCCCTCAGACCTTGCAATCGCAAGGGTTGTGGAGGAGTCTATCCCGCCGCTTAGAAGTATGACTGCCTTTTTCATGTTTAAGATTTTTTATCCGCAGATTACGCAGATTTCTCAGATTTAAAATAAGATCAATATTGTTTCAGAATTCTAAAAAAGAGACCCTGAAATAAATTCAGGGTGACATCTTTCAATGTTTTTATTTTAGTTTCGAGTATTTCAAGTTTAATCTGAGAAATCTGCGTAATCTGCGGATGACTAAGTTTTGTCCTGCTTCATCTCAAAATATATCATCACCTGTATCCGGTTTTCCGTCCGGACCTGCACTGAAGAGTTTGTATCCATTGCCCGTAAGCAGATAGACATACGGGTTTCCCCATGGATCCGTTGCATTGTCAACCGGGATATTCTCGGGATAGTATCCTGTTTTTATCCTGTATGATTCAACTGACAACCGGATGAACTCTAATTTATTGGAGGCCTCAAGCCTGTCAACCAATGGAAGGTTCCTGACTGTAGCGGGTGCAAATGAGACGGCAAAGCCAAGGATTATAAGCAACGGAATAAGGTAAGTCATCACAGCCGACAGGTTTCTCTTTTTTGCAGGTTCTACTGCAACCTCCTTCGCCTCTTCAATGGGGGAAATCAGACCTTTTTCCAGCAATGAAACAAGGGTCTTGGAGATACTGAAATCATCCTTTCCCGAAAGTTCAATTATGGTGCTTACATCGTTCTCTCCATCTACGAGATTCAGGGCCTCCTCTTCTTCTTCCGAGAGTTCTGCTTCCACTGCCTTGTCCACCTTCTCAAAAACAGTGTCAAGAGTGAGTGTGCCCTCGATGATTGACCACTCATCTACAATCCTCAACCCCTCCATGAGCAGGTGCTGCGTATCAAGGGAAATGCCAAGGTTCTTATCTATCGGCACCCCCTGGGGAGTGAACTCATAAGTCCCTTTCTTCCATGTAAACATCTGTACGATCTGATCTGTAATCTGGTGGGTGATTATATCTACAAGAATTTCTTTTGGTACAAGATTCTCCTGAATGAGGAGACTTCCGAGTCTTGTTCCACTCTGAGCCTGTCTCTGGAGTAAATCCTTCAACTTTTCTTCCTTGAGGATGCCCTTTTTTATCAGTATATTACCGATACGATTCTCCTCGGGTCTCTTGGCTGACCTTGCGGCAACAATATTGCCTTCGTGGAAGTATATCTTTATGGTATCCACCGGACCTTCAATCTCAAGGATTCCTGTTTTTTTCTGGAAATAGATTAGCTGCAGGATATCCGCAAGACCGAACTCCTTTATTGAGCCTGTTAAAGCCATCCTTTTTTCAGCCTCCTGATTGTATAAAGGTTACATGACAGATAAGATAATATCAGAATCAGGGAAAAGGCAAAAGTAAGCCAGCTATGACTGTATGGATATATATTAAACCTGAAGAATTCAGAGAAGATCAGCGCTGAAGCAGAGAAGAGAAAGATAAAGGAAAAAAAGATGCCGCTGAAGACCCTGCCAACGTAAAGCAGCGTTATCCCCGGAATTGTAAAGGCGAGGATATTAAGTATCCTGCGTCTCTTTTTAAGATAATTATGAGTCTTTACAATGGTATCAACCCTTTCAGCCGGGTTTGATTCAAAGGATATCATCGACCGGAAACATTCAGTACACATCCCCACCCTTGGCATACGTCTTTCACAGGCAGCACAGTAGAGTTTTCCGCACTTTTGACACCTCGTTGCCATTGCAGTTGAATCCCCGGACAGGAAGAGGATAGCTATTAATAAAAGTGAAAAGGCCATCAATACCAAAGGCCCATTCAGAGAAAAGATATTCACGTCTTTCAATCCCTGCCCCAATGCAAACGAAAGCAGTTCATTTGTAGATAGTCCCTCTCCCATAAGGGCAAGCGTTTTAGTGTCGTTACGTAATTCCCTGAATTGTGCAATCCTGTCAAAGTCCATATTCGAGGCCTGCTGGAAGTATCTGTCTCCGGCAGCGAAATCCAGCTTTTCCCTTGCCAGCATGCTCAGATTGTAATAGGCCGAGGGGAAAGGTTTAATGCTTATGGAAGTCTTATACATATCCACAGCCTTGTCCAGCCGCTTCATTACCGCATAGCAATTCCCGAGATTAATGTAAAACCTGGGGTCCTTTTTTAAGGAGATAAGCTGTCTGTATTCCTCGGCAGCAGCCCTGATCCTTCCCTCTCTCTGGAGCGCAAGGGCATAAGAAAATTTCAGAGGCACCTCTTCCTTATCCTTGAGTGTCTCAATTGCATAGATGTTACTCCTGCCTTCGTTAACTGCAACAGCAGCCTTTATCTCCGGAGAAGAACTTGCAGAAAGGTAAATATTCAGATAGGCAGTTGGCAGGGGCGCTAACATGAGCACAAGAAGCAGGAGATACCCCGCATATCTCGGTCTTCCCTTCAGGTGCAGGAAGGATAGAAAACATAGAGAGGCAAGAAAATAGTATGGCCCGAGCAGAGAAGGAATCAGCACAAGGAGATAAGCAGATGTCCTGGTATTTTCCTGTATTTCATGTGCCATGAGCGGTACATCAAGCGGCAACCTCGTTAAGGCAATAATGATGGGGACAAGTATAATGGCAGTCAGGAGCGCTCCTGATAATATGCCCGTAAGGTTGAAAAACCACCAGAAACTCCTGGGGTAAGCGGCTATGCCCTTAAAGAGATGGTTCAGGGAATGAAAGAACTTCTGCGGATGCAAGGAAAGGGTTTTATCGAAAAGCTCAAAATATGCGGCAGGGTCATTCGGAGACACCCTGATCGCCTCTTCAATCAGTTTAATGGATTCAGCCCCGGACTTCTTTCCGGCTTTCTCCAATAGAAGATACGAGTAAGTCTCAGGTGTTACCAGAGCTTCCTTTGTTGGAAGTTCCGCCCCAACTATCCGAGTAAAAAAGAGCTGGGTTAAAAAAAGTAAAAGGCTCAGAAAAAGAATAGCCGTTTTCTTCAAGCACATACCCCCGGGTAGATTTTGACTTACCGTAAGCCAGAAAACCTTACATTATTTCATAATAATATCATTATATCATTAATTATTTTTTTTTTGTCCAACCCTGGGCTCTTTGCCTTGCATAAGCCTCCTGATATTCTCCCGATGTTTTATGTAAATGAGCATGACAAAGAGAACTGAAAGGAACAAACCGGTCACTCCCTTTTTAAAAACAATCATGTTCAGGGGCAAAAGTGTAAAGGCAGTAAGTGCACCAAGGGAGGAGTAGCGGGATATAAATACCACGGCAAGCCATATCAATACAGTTAACAGCCCAACATACGGTGCGTATACGAGGAGCGCCCCTATCGAAGTTGCAACACCCTTTCCACCACGGAACCTGAAAAACAGCGGATAGTCATGCCCTATTACGGCAAATAACCCTGCAAGCCCGGTGTATGGGTCGCCGTATCCCGAGACCTTCATCAGGGCAACTGCAAAGGCCCCCTTCATTAGGTCCCCTGTCAGGGCAAAAACCGCCTCCTTTTTACCGACTGTCCTCAGGACATTGGTAGCCCCTGTATTGCCGCTGCCAACCCGTCTGATGTCAACACCCCGGGCTTTTGCAATGATAAGACCAAAGGGAATGGTTCCGGCAATATATGCGACTATCAGTAATACAACGATCATTTTACCGCCTTCCAGAAGGAAACAGTATATTGAAATCCTGAAAAGACTGCAAGCACAAGGGAAACCCAGATAAGGACAACGCCGGGAGCATAAAGGTTTATGCCGAACAGGCTGTCCTTCAACACCAGACACAGAATGGCAATAATCTGGGCTGTTGTCTTCAGCTTTCCACCCATCTCAGCCGGTATGACGATATTTTTTGACAGGGCAACCACCCTGAGTCCGGTCACCAGGAACTCCCTGACGATAATCACTATGGCCACAAAGGCCGAAAGGCTTCCAAGGTCAACAAGGAGTATCAGTGCCGAGATTACAAGGAACTTGTCTGCTATGGGGTCCATGATAATACCGAATTTGGTAATCTGCCCGGTCTTCCTTGCAATGTAACCGTCGAGGAAATCCGTCAGGGACGCCAGACCGAAGATCAAGGCCCCCCAGACCGGATAGTTGGGCGCAAGCACAAGAAAGAAAGGTATGGAGACTATGCGGCTGAATGTCAGTATGGTCGGGACGTTAAGTCTTAATGTAGTCATTGATTATCCCTTCCCAAAACCCTTTTGCCTTAAGAATAAGGTCGGTAATCTCTCTCACCGCCCCCCTGCCCCCACTGTTTCCGGTTACTATCATTGAAAAAGCCCTCACATCCTCAGATGCATCAGCCACGGTTACAGGTAATCCCACCCTCCTGAGCAGGGGGATATCTACCACATCATCGCCGATATATGCGACCTCTTCGTCCTGCAGGGAGAATTTTTTCTTTATCTCTTCATAGGCGATTACCTTGTTAAAACACTTCTGGTATATCTCCCTGACACCCAGTTCATGGGCCCTGCGCTCAACCACCCTTGAACGACGGCCTGTAATAATCGCCACATCCACCCCCTTGCGTATAAGCAGCTTTATCCCGTGCCCGTCCCGGACATGAAAGGACTTGAGCTCATTACCCTCGTTATCAAGGATTATCCCCCCGTCAGTAAGGACACCGTCCACATCAAGGATGAGGAGCTTTATCTTCCTTGCAGCCTCCAGGATAACGTCTGCTGCATCAGGCTGAGCACCGGGATTATCCCTGGATGTTGAATCAATCGGCCCCATCTGTTCGGTCTCCTTTTTTCATAAAAGTTTGTTTCAGCCTCTGCTGTAAATTATCCCTCACACAATCCCCTTCTTCAGGATATCATGGAGGTGGATTACACCTGCCGGCCTGCTCTCCTCCTCCGGCACTATCAGGGCCGTTATGGAGTGCTGCTGCATCAGTGAGAGTGCCTTTGCAGCAAGCGTATCCCGGGAAATCATTCTCGGATTCCGGGTCATTACCTCAGCAGCCCTCATCCCGAAAAGCCCTGCCCCCCATCTATGCAGCCCGCGCCTGAGGTCACCGTCCGTTATTACACCTGCCACCCTTCCTTCCTCATTGCAGACAATGGTCATGCCAAGCCGTTTTGAGGACATCACAAGTGTGGTATCCGTCATGGGGGTATCCAGGCCAACCACAGGGACACCGTCTCCTGTATGCATAAGGTCTTCAACCTTTATAAGCAGTTTTTTGCCGAGTGAGCCGTTGGGATGAAACATGGCAAAGTCCTCTTCCCTGAAACCACGCCTCATTATAAGCGCCACTGCAAGGGCATCGCCCATTGCAAGCGCTGCAGTAGTTGATGCCGTGGGAACAATATCCATTGGGCAGGCCTCTTCCCTGACGGATGTATCGAGCACAAACTCGGACGCCCTGGCAAGGGTGGAGCCCGGCTTTGTCAGGGATATAAGGGTGACGCCAAAGCGTTTCAAATACGGAATGAGCCTTATTATCTCCTCGGTCTCGCCACTGTTTGAAAGGGCGATTATAATATCCTCGTCAGTCACCATCCCGAGGTCTCCATGACATGCCTCGGCAGGATGGAGAAAGACGGCTGGGGTCCCGGTAGATGAGAGAGTTGCAGCTATTTTCTTGCTGATTATGCCGGACTTGCCCATACCCGTCACAACAGTCCTTCCGCTGCTGCTGCAGATGGCCTCTACGGCCTCCTCAAAATTACTGTCCAGCCTCTCTATCATGGCAGAGATAGCCAGGGCCTCAATGCTTAATACCTTTTTTGCCTCTTCAAGGATGTTCATAAGTCCTTTGTCACCCGGAATATCTCCCTTAATCTTTCCAAAAAACCCTCCATTTCTTTAAGGGGTATCATGTTCGGCCCGTCGCAGGAGGCCCTGTCAGGATCCGGGTGCACCTCCATAAAGAGCCCGTCAACACCGGCTGCAACCGCAGCCCTTGCAAGCGGCTCGGCAAACTCCCGCTGTCCGCCCGAGCATGTACCCTGCCCCCCGGGAAGCTGCAGACTGTGAGTAACATCAAAAATTACAGGGTAACCAAAAGACCTCATTACAGGGAATGCCCTGAAGTCAACAACCAGGTTATTATATCCAAAAGAGGTTCCCCTCTCGGTTATCATCAGGTTGGTATTGCCGGTAGATGTGAATTTATCAATGACATTTTCGACATCCCAGGGAGAAAGGAACTGTCCCTTCTTGATATTCACACCCTTTCCGGTCTCTGAGGCAGCTATAATGAGGTCTGTCTGACGGCACAGCAGGGCGGGTATCTGAATGATATCCACAACCTCGGCAGCACGTACTGCCTCTGAAGGGGAATGCACATCAGTAAGCACCGGCACTGAAAGCTTGTCCCTTACAGTTTCAAGTATCCTCAGCCCCCGGTCGATTCCAGGGCCGCGAAAGGATTTTACGGACGTCCTGTTTGCCTTGTCATAAGAACTCTTGAATATGAACGGCAGTTGCAGCCTTCGGCAGATATCCCTGAGCCTTTGAGCAGTCTCAAGGACGATATCCTCCGTCTCTATCACGCATGGGCCTGCAATGACAAGGAGGCCCTCCCCTGTCAACCCCTTCTTATCCGGCTTCATCGTCGTCATCATGCTCTGTAGAGACATGTATATCGGTTAAGGATTCATCTCCCAGATATGGAAACAGGGACCTCTTCTCCCTGAGGGAGGCCTCTATGAAGGACTTGAAGAGGGGATGAGGTTCTGTAGGGCGGGACTTGAACTCGGGATGAAACTGACACCCAAGAAACCATGGGTGGTCCTCAAGCTCAACGATCTCTACAAGTTCGCCGTCAGGACTCGCTCCACTTACCCTCAGTCCATTCCGTGCAAATACACCCCGATAGGCGTTATTGAACTCATACCTGTGCCTGTGTCTTTCTGATATCTCCTTAACCTTGTAGGCATTGTGAGCATGTGAGTTCTCTGTGAGCACGCATGGATAGGCTCCAAGCCGCATGGTGCCTCCCTTCTGGCTCTCAATAGACCTCTCCTCGACCTTACCCTTTCTGAAGTCATACCATTTTTCCATAAGATAGATCACGGGGTCCGGCGTATTTATATCAAACTCCGAGCTGTTTGCCTTTTCAAGGCCACAGACATTCCTTGCAAACTCTATCACTGCACACTGCATCCCCAGGCATATTCCCAAGTAGGGTATCTTCTTTTCCCTTGCATACCTTATCGCCGAAATCTTGCCTTCAATCCCCCTGTAGCCGAACCCGCCGGGCACCAGGACACCGTCAACCTCGGATAGAAACCTTTCAGGACCATGAACCTCCAACTCTTCGGAATCGACCCACTGAAAGATAATCCTTGCATCATTGGCAATACCGCCGTGTATAAGTGCCTCCAGGAGGCTTTTATAGGAGTCTTTAAGCCCTATATATTTGCCTACAATGGCTATGGTTACCTCGTTTCTGGGTTCTTTTATCCTCCTGACTACCTCCTGCCATCTACCCAGATCCGGCTTCTTTGTCTCAAAACCAAACTTGTTTGCTATAAGTGTATCAAGGTCTTCCTCATGGAGTGCAAGGGGTACTTCATAAATGGTCTCTACATCAATTGCAGCAATTACAGCATCCACATCGACATTACAGTAGAGGGCAATCTTCTTCTTGATCCCCGGTGGCAGGGGTCTGTCACAGCGGCACAGGAGCGCATCAGGCTGAATACCTATCTCCCTTAATTCCCTCACACTGTGCTGCGTAGGTTTTGTCTTCAGCTCCCCTGCGCTCGGTATATAGGGAATGAGGGTCAGATGAACATAGAGCACATTCTCCCTGTCCACGTCATACCGCATCTGCCTGATGGCCTCCAGAAAGGGCAGACTCTCTATGTCGCCGATGGTACCGCCAATCTCCACGATAACAACATCGTAATCATCACTGACAGCCTTAATGGCATTCTTGATCTCATCCGTTATATGAGGTATTACCTGTACCGTATCACCAAGATAATCACCCCTTCTCTCCTTGGTTATCACATTGTGGTAAATCCGTCCGGTGGTGGCATTGTTGGCCTGTTTGGTCCTTATGTGTGTGAACCTCTCGTAGTGTCCGAGGTCAAGGTCTGTCTCCGCACCGTCATCCGTAACAAACACCTCCCCATGCTGAAAGGGGCTGAGTGTGCCGGGGTCAACATTTATATAGGGGTCAAGTTTCTGAAGTGTAACCCGTAGTCCCCTTGCCTCCAATAAGGCCCCTATGGCAGCGGATGCAATCCCCTTACCAAGAGAGGATACAACTCCGCCTGTTACAAAGATATACTTTGCCATTTCACCACCCTTTCTCCCGGATTATTAAAGTATTCAGTCACGAATTTGCCCTTCAATCTCTATTTCCCGCGCTCTCCCAACCATCTCTCAACCTTCTCTATATCCTCCCTTGTATCCACCCCGATGGTCTCGTGCGCGGTAATACCAACCTTTATCTTATACCCGTTCTCCAACGCCCTCAACTGCTCAAGTCTTTCAGCCTTCTCAAGTGCGGATTGTGAAAGCCCCGTCAAATTCAAGAGCACGTCCCTGCGGTAGCTGTAGATACCGATATGCTTATAGAACTCCAGGTTCAGGGTTCCGGGTTCAAGGTTCAAGGTTTCTTTTTCCTTAACCCGCAACCCGCAACCCGCAACCCGCAACTCTTCCCTGTAAAACGGAATCGGGGCCCTGGAGAAATAGAGGGCAAAACCCTGAGTGTCAAAAACGGCCTTAACCACATTAGGGTCAAAAACCTCATCAGTATCCTCTATCCTCTTTACAAGCGTTCCCATATCTGCCCGGCTGTCCTCAAGGAGACTGATTACACTATCGATCATCTCTCCCCTTATAAGGGGTTCATCCCCCTGGACATTCACAATTATATCATAATCAGCCCCTCTTGCGGCCTCGGCTATCCTGTCCGTACCTGACGGATGTTCAGAAGATGTCATGACAGCATCACCCCCAAAAGAGCGGACGGTCTGATAGATTTTATCACTGTCTGTTGCCACTATTACGCGATCCGCAAGCGTGGCAGTCATTGCCCGCTCACAGACATGCCGGATAACCGGCTTGCCTGACAGGGGCGATAAAAGCTTGCCCGGAAACCTTGTTGAACCGTATCTTGCCGGTATTATGACAACTGCAGACATAGTTTTTAAACTTCCTCTTTCTTTTTGTCGTTAATCGGTCGGATCCGTCAGATCAGACCAATCCGACTGATCTGATTCGAAATCTCCTCACAGGTTCTTCGCCCCTTTGCAGTCAGGGTAGCCGGAACATCCGAGAAACTGTTTTCCGGTGTTTTGGCCGCTCTTTGCCGTACGCAGCACCATGGGCTTTCCGCACTGCGGACAAGGCGGAAAATCAGAGTGATCAGTCTGATTGCTCTGATCAGCCCGATGCTGTAATCGCTTGGCAGCCAGTTGTTCGCTATAGCCGCCTTCTTCAACAAACTGTTTCTCAAGTGCGGCTATCTGCTGGTCGAGCAGGTAGTTCGTCTGGTGAATCAGGCAGATCAGCGCATTGGCGCGAACAGAGGGGTCTTCATCTTCAAGCCACCCGGCATACACCGCAGCCCGTTGATGATCAGTCATATCCGGCCAATTTGAGTGATGGTCTCCCGCCACTCGCCGAACCGCCCGTGCCTCGGGATCGTCCCTGTCCCATTGCAACTGCCGACGGTGTCTGAGGAAATCCTCGTAGTCGAGCAGCAATTCTTCAAGGCTGGCGCGGGCAACATTAACAAGACGCAGCTCCGTTTGACTGGAGGTCGCAGCAGCCCGGGAGCCTTCGGCAATGTTCTGGCGTCCACTGCGGGCGGCCTGCACCATCTGATCGACCGTGCGAGAACGCGGATTGAGATACTTCTCGCAAAACCAGTAGGTGGCATCATAAATGAGGGTGGCGGACTGAAAGGTACGCAGGTCCCGATAGCCGCCGCTCTTCCTGAGTCTGCTCATGACAGGAGTCCCTTGATTACCAGGCAGGTCAGATTGTTGGTCTTGCTCAATTGTCGCCTCCGGAAAACTTCGGTTTTTATCGGTCAGATCCGACCGATCTGACTGATCCGACCGATTTTGTTAACCCTTTTTAAAGGCAGGGTGAAGTTTCCTTACATCCCCGACCCTCAGAGTAATCTTGTTTGAATCCAGATACTCCAGAAATGGAAGGGCATACTTTCTTGTAGTGCCAAGGAGGTCGCGAAACTCTCCGACACTCATTGTGTCCTTCCCTGAGTAATATTCTTTCAGGAGATGGAGCATCCTGTCATAATTTTCCCTCAGGAGATATATCGAGTCGGTTATCCTTGCGATGGAGCCCTCCTGTACCATAAGCTTCAGTATATCGTCCATCTCCTTACCCTTAAGCTCAAAATACTTTGACAGTTCCTCTTTGGTGAGTGGCTGAAAACCATCCCGTTTCAGGAGTTCGAGGACGTCCTTCTTTATCTCCATAAAACGGTCGGTGACCGCCACTGTAAAGTCCGCAAGCCTCACCGTATCCTTCTCAACAACTATCTCTTCTATTATGGAAAGTATCCCCTGAAAAGTCCTTTGTTCAAGGCCGAAGAGGGACCTGAGAACTTCCTTGGACATCCCCGGCTTCAGGGGATTGTTTTTATGGAACTTTTTTAGCGTATCTGTAATCCTCTCCCTGAGACCCTGAAAAATATCCCTGTGGATCAGTCTGTCTTCAAACTGGACGAGCACTCCCTCTTCTTTCAGTTTCTCTATCGCGTTATCGATATCTGCTGTGTCGGCATTTATCCACCCCTGCAGTAAATGACGGGTCATGCCCCTGACACCCGATCTCCTCACCTTTGTGGCGATCTTCTCTCCAATATTGCCGTCCCTGTATACCTTAAGGTCATCAAGTCCATCTTTCTTCCGTCTCTTTCTTGCCTGTGAATCAAGGATAACCCCTCCGCCTATTGTAACAACAGGTGAGAAGCGCCTGATTATAAACCTGTCACCCGAGACAGCAACCACCGGCTCTTCCAGCCTTATCTGGCAAAAGGAGGTCTCCCCGGGTTTCAGTTCGTTGCGGTCATAGAGTATAACCCTGCCAATGGCCTCTGAGGTGGAGAGGTGAAAATGCACCCTCGATTTATTCTTCAGGACAGGGGCATCTTTAAGAAGGATCAGTTCTGCATCTATTGCATTGGTGGATATGAACCTGTCCGGCTCCACAACCAGTGCCCCCCTCTTCAGTTCTTCCTTCTGGACCCCCTGCAGATTGATGGCAACCCTCTGACCTGCATAAGCCTTTTCAATTGACTCACCATGACTCTGAAGTCCCCTGACCTTGCTCTTTATACCGGCCGGCAGTATCTCCACCTGGGCATCTGAGGAGAGTGACCCTGAGAGTGCGGTTCCTGTAACCACGGTCCCAAACCCCTTGAGGGTAAATATCCTGTCTATGGGAAGCCGGAACAGGCCGCCGGTTGATTTGGGGCTCACCTGAAGGGCAATCCGGTGTATCTTCTCCTTGAGGATGTCTATGTTTTCGCCGGTTTTTGATGATACCCCGAATATCTCGGCGCTCTCAAGAAAGGTGCCCTTAACAAAGTCCCTTACCTCCTCTTTGACAAGCTCAAGCCAGTCATCCTCTACAAGGTCGGTCTTGGTTATTACAATAATGCCTGACTTTATGTTGAGGAGGTTACATATCGCAAGGTGTTCCCTGCTCTGGGGCATAACACCCTCATCACCAGCAATCACTAAAAGTACGATATCAATACCGCCTGCACCGGCAAGCATATTCCTGACAAGCCGCTCATGTCCCGGCACATCCACTATGCCCACACAGAGGCCGTCGGGATAATGTATGTCGGCAAAACCAAGTTCAATGGTTATACCGCGCTCTTTCTCCTCTTTCAGGCGGTCTGGATCAACACCTGTAAGGGCCTTCACAAGGGCGCTCTTGCCGTGGTCTATATGTCCGGCAGTACCAAGGATTATATATCGCATGTTATTTTTCAATCAGGATCCGGAATCTGTTGTGAGTTTTTTGGACTTAGGCTGATTTATATTATACTAAAAAGATGGATAAGTTTTTACTGAAAACAGACTTCACCCCAAAAGGTGACCAGCCAACCGCGATAGAAGAGCTTACAGAGGGGGCTTTGAAGGGGTTTGAACACCAGGTCCTCCTTGGCGTCACAGGCTCCGGGAAAACGTTCACGATAGCAAATGTTGTTGCAAACCTTAACAGGCCCACACTGGTGGTTGTCCATAACAAGACACTTACTGCACAACTCTATGGCGAGTTCAGGGAGCTCTTCCCGGAAAATGCAGTTGAGTTCTTTGTCAGTTTTTATGACTATTACCAGCCTGAGGCATATATCCCGCAGTCGGATACATACATAGAGAAGGACTCCATGATAAATGACGATATCGACAGGATGCGTCACTCTGCAACAAGGGCTGTGCTCGAGAGGAGGGATACGATAGTCGTTGCCTCTGTATCGTGCATTTACGGTATCGGGTCACCGGAGGATTATATGGCCATGCACCTGGTGGTTGAGGAGGGGATGAGGACGGAAAGGGATGCCGTAATCAGGAGGCTCGTGGAGATGCTCTACGAGAGGTCCGAGACGGAGTTCAAAAGGGGAAACATCAGGGTGAGGGGTGACATAGTGGAGGTCTATCCCTCTTTTTCGCAGTACAGGGGAATAAGGATCGAGTTCTTTGGTGATGAGATAGACGCCGTTTATGAATTCGACACCCTTACAGGTGAGAGGATAAAGAGACTGACAAAGGTGACGCTCTATCCTAACAGCCACTGGATAACGCCGGGAGAGAGGCTTGAACCGGCCCTCAAGTCAATAGAAGAGGAACTTGAGGAGAGGATCGAATACTTTCTGAAACACGGAAAGAACATCGAGGCCCAGAGGATTGAGCAGCGCACACGGTTTGACCTCGAGCTGCTGAGGGAATTCGGCTACTGTCATGGTATCGAGAATTATTCCCGCCACCTCAGCGGCCGTGCCCCCGGAGAACCCCCATATACCCTGATAGATTATTTCCCTGATGACTATCTGCTTGTAGTAGACGAGTCACATGTTACCATTCCCCAGATCGGGGGAATGCATGCGGGCGACCGTTCAAGAAAACAGACCCTTGTAGAGCACGGGTTCCGGTTGCCCTCCGCCCTTGACAACCGTCCACTTACATTTCAGGAGTTTGAGCAGAGGGTCAACCAGGCCATCTATGTATCCGCCACTCCGGGGCCGTATGAACTTGAAAAATCAGGGGGAAGGGTGGTGGAGCAGATTATAAGGCCAACCGGTCTCATTGACCCCCGGATGACTGTCAGGCCTGTTGCAGGGCAGGTTGAAGACCTCCTGGACGAGATCAAAAAGAGGGCGGAAAAAGATGAGCGGGTACTTGTTACAACCCTTACAAAGAAGATGGCGGAGGACCTTACCGATTATTATACAGAGCTTGGCGTGAGGGCAAGGTATCTCCACTCTGACATAGATACCCTTGAGAGGGTGAAGATTTTAAGGGATTTGAGGATGGGAAAGTTTGATGTTCTCATAGGTGTCAATCTGCTAAGGGAGGGGCTTGACCTTCCCGAGGTCTCCCTTGTGGCTGTCTTTGATGCAGACAAGGAGGGGTTTCTTCGCTCCGAGAGGTCTCTAATACAGATAGCAGGACGGGCTGCAAGGAATGTCAATGGTGAGGTTATTCTCTACGCCGACAGGATTACCAATTCCATGAAAAAGGCCCTTGAGGAGACAGAGCGGCGGAGGAAGATACAGCTGGAGTATAACAGGCGGATGGGCATAACCCCTGAGACTGTAAAGAGCAACATAAAGGATGTCCTGAGTTCCATATACGAGGCGGATTACCGGGCAGTGCCCTCAGTGGAGGAACCGGTAGAGGAGTATGTCTCTGATGAGAAGACCATCAGGAGACTTGAGGAAGAGATGAAAGAGGCTGCAAAGAGGCTCGATTTTGAAAAGGCAGCCATTCTCAGGGACAGGATAAAGAGATTGAAAGAGCGGATGTTAGAGCTTTGCTAATATCCTGTTTCTCTCCCTGAGCTGTTCAGTGAGCACCTCTTTCATGAGTGTGCATGCCTTGACAACTTTCTCGTTGGCTATGCTGTAATAGATATTGACCCCTGCCCTCCTTGATTTGAGGATACCCTTATGTCTCATTACTGCAAGGTGCTGCGAAACATTTGCCTTGGGCACTCCGAGGATATCTACAAGCTCACCAACGCTCTTTTCCCCCTCTTTCAGGGCATTTATTATCTCAAGCCTTTTTGGACTTGCAAGTGTCTTACAGACCTCTGCCTGTAACTCATATAATGTCTTTTCCATTGCACTTATTGTATAAGAATACATAAATATTGTCAATCAACGTTCTGATCCTGTCAGTTTTTGTCAGGAAATTTTTTTTCAGGTTGTTTTATTTAAGCTGATATTGTCGATAATCCGTAACCCCGTTTCCCTGCTATGGGCCACTGTGACTTTGGCGAGAAATCCATCGGCGTGGCTATCCGGAGTTGCCTTGTCTTGACAGTCACAGGCACCGGAATCGCAGCATGGGAAATTCAGGGGATTGGAAGAAACTAAAATACTATAAAAAAAGAGAGCAAAGAAGGAAAGGATCGGTTTTTGCTGTTGGTTGGGTTTAAAAAAGAAGAGAATTTATAGAAAGTCCCTTTGTTAACCTTTGTTGAAAAAATGTTAAACAGAGGGACTTTCTTTGGTCAATTACAGAGTCGATTACTGTCTAACCACATTTACTGCTTTGGGACCCTTTGGACCCTCTTCGATATCGAAGCTGACCGACTCGCCCTCGGCAAGTGACTTAAACCCATCGTCCTGGATTGAGGAATAGTGGACGAACACATCGCTGCCGTCTTCACTTGTGATAAAACCAAAACCCTTGGACTCGTTGAACCATTTTACTGTTCCATTAGCCATTTCTCTACGTACCTCCTTACTTAAAAACTAAAGTCTCAGAATTACTCCGCATCTAAATAAAAAAAGACCACTAAGCTAAAAGTCTTTGTGGTCTTACGCGTTACAAAAACTTCAGAAACTCTATATAAAGAATAGCATACTTGAGAGTAAATAGTCAATACGAAATATTGTGTCCGTCAGGCAATAAAAAAGCGTCCTCTTTTTACCGGATGAGACGTTTCCGTTTCCGGTTTCGCCACTGTAAAACTTTGACTTTAAGTGGCCCCCTGTGTTAAAAATATAGGATTTAATATCAAGCGTATTTATGGGAGGAGTATGTATTATTTCAGATATCTAAAAGGAGAGCTCTACGCCGAAGATGTTCCGGTCAGGAGCCTTATTGAAGAGTATGGCACCCCCCTTTATGTTTATAGCCATAAAACCCTGACCCGGCACCTGAAGGCATATAATGACGCCTTCAGGGAAATTCCACATATAATATGCTTTGCAATGAAGGCCAATTCCAACAGTGCCATCCTCCGTCTGATTGCAAATCATGGTGGTGGCGCTGATATTGTCTCCGGAGGGGAGCTTTACAGGGCCTTACGGGTGGGGATACCCCCGGAGAAGATTGTTTATGCAGGGGTGGGAAAGACCGATGACGAGATTCGATATGCCCTCAGCAAGAGGATATTGATGTTTAATGTGGAATCCGAGCAGGAGCTTGAAAGGATTAACGATATAGCAGGCCGGATGAATGTCACTGCTCCGATAGCTCTGAGAATAAATCCTGATATTGACCCTGAAACACATCCATATATATCAACAGGGCTTAGAATGCACAAGTTTGGCATCCCGATAGAAAATGCCCTCGAGTACTACAGACTGGCAAAGGGACTTGAAAATATTGAGCTGATAGGGGTTCATAAGCATATCGGCTCACAGATAACAAAGGTAACCCCCTTTGTAGATGCACTCCAGAGGATACTGGTCCTCATTGAGAGCCTGAAGGCAGAGGGAATCAATTTGCGATATCTGGACATAGGTGGCGGGCTTGGCATACAATATAAGGACGAATCCCCACCCCACCCAAAGGAGCTTGCCCAAAAACTCCTGCCGCTTCTGAAGGGACTGGACATAACAATAGTTATGGAACCCGGACGTTCAATCGCAGGGAACGCAGGTATACTCCTCACAAGGGTGCTTTACCTGAAGAGGGGTGAGGACAGGGAGTTTGTGATAGTGGATGCAGGGATGAACGACCTTATGAGGCCCACCCTGTACGACGCATATCATCATATCGTCCCTGTCAGGAAGAACAGGCGCAAACTGATCACTGCAGATATTGTCGGCCCTGTATGCGAATCAGGGGATTTTCTTGCAAGGGAGAGGGAAATCAACAGGGTTGAGCACGGGGACTGTCTTGCTGTTATGAGTGCCGGGGCCTATGGGTTTTCGATGAGCTCCAATTACAACAGCCGTCCAAGACCGGCAGAGGTGCTTGTAAAGGACGGTGAACATCATATTATAAGAAAGAGGGAGACATACAGGGACCTTGTCCGTGGTGAGATGATACCTGATTTTCTGGACAAGTGAAAAATTAAAAATTAGGCATGTTTATAACTTTTTGATATTATGAAAATCGAATTCACAAAGATGCACGGCCTTGGAAATGACTTTATTGTCGTTAACGCTATTAAAGAGTCGTCCCTGGCCAATCTCGGCACTGATGAACTCTCTATGCTGGCAGCACATCTGTGCAACAGAAGGTTTACCATCGGTGCAGACCAGCTTCTCCTGCTCTGTCCATCTCAGGAGGCCGATTTCAGGATGAGAATATTCAATGCCGACGGTTCGGAAGTTGAGATGTGCGGCAACGGCATCCGCTGTCTCGCCAAGTACATCTGGGACAGGGGTTTGAGTGAAAGAAAGGTGCTTGAGATAGAGACGCCGGCGGGCATTATCAAGCCGGAGATGTGCGATGGATTGGTCAGGGTTGATATGGGAATGCCGGAGTTTTCGCCGGAAAAGATACCGATAGATATCCAGGAAACAGACAGTGCCGTCCTGCCGGAAAAAGCCGTCTTTATAAAATATCCCTTTGAGGTTGAGGGGCAGGTTTTTGATATCACATGCCTTTCCATGGGTAATCCCCATTGCGTTATAGTCGTTGATGATGTAGGAACCTTTCCTGTAAGCTATTACGGCCCGATGATTGAAAACCATCAGATATTCCCCCGCAAGACAAACGTGGAGTTTGTAGAGATACTCAATGATAAAGAGATAAAGATGAGGGTTTGGGAAAGGGGTGCGGGTGAGACAATGGCCTGCGGAACCGGTGCCTCTGCTGCTGCTGTTGCAACATCATTAATCGGGATTACAGGAAGAGCCGTGACGGTTCACCTCCTGGGTGGAGACCTTTTTATTGAATGGGCCGAGGATGGACATATCTACATGGCAGGTCCTGCCGTTACTGTATTTGATGGATCTATCAATATTGAAGTCGATGGGTGAGAAAAATGATAACAGAAAAGAGAAGTGTTTCCAGACAACCAACGAGCCTTAATATCAAGTTTGCTGTAACAGAGGTGGGGGGAAGAGATGCCACAAGGGTTGAGGCAAAGGGCTCAATTGTGGATATTTCAGAGCAGGGGTTTGGTATGATAACTACCTATCCCTTGCAGAAAGGTCATGCGATAACAATAAGGGAGAGGGGAAACGAAAAGATGCCGGGCTATGGGCTTGTCAAGTGGATAGAAAAGGCGGGCTCTACTTACAGGGCCGGTCTCTGGCACATGTTTCCGGTAAATATATAGACTCTTTTCAGATTGCCCTTTCCGGACAGACGGAAAGGGCGGGGATAAAGTTCTTAAGGAGGACGTCATGCTTAAAGGTTCAATAGTAGCCCTGGTTACCCCTTTCAGTGATGGGGGTGTGGATGAAAAGGCCCTGTCAGAGCTGATCGAGTGGCATATATCAGAGGGCACAAACGGTATAGTGCCCTGCGGCACTACAGGAGAGTCGGCAACCCTGACCTATGAGGAACATTACAGGGTGATAAAGAGTACCATAGAGGCGGTAAACAAAAGGGTCCCGGTCATTGCAGGTACCGGTGCCAATTCCACTGATGAGACGATTACAATGACGCAGGAGGCCAGGAAACTCGGGGCGGATGCAGCCCTGCTTGTCGCACCCTACTACAACAAGCCCACCCAGGAGGGGCTATACAGACATTACAGGGCAGTGGCAGAGGCTGTTGACCTTCCGCTTGTGCTTTATAATGTGCCTGGACGCACGGCTGTTAACATACTGCCTCAAACGGTTGCAAGGCTTGCCGAAATTAAAAACATTGTCGCCATAAAGGAAGCCTCCGGTGATATGAGGCAGGTGAGTGAGGTTATGAGGCGGTGTGGCGACAGGATTACCGTTCTTTCAGGAGATGACTTCACCACGTTTCCCCTTCTTGCCCTCGGCGGCAGGGGCGTGATTTCCGTCACTGCCAACGTGATGCCCGGGATGGTTTCCCGGATGTGTGCAAGCTATGAAAAGGGGCTTTATGACGATGCCCGAAAGCTCCATTTCAAGCTCGAACCACTCAATGCTGCGATGTTCCTGGAAACCAACCCCATACCTGTTAAAACCGCCCTCTCAATGATGGGCAGGATAGGAGGGGATCTCCGCCTCCCGCTGTGCGAAATCTCAGAGGCAAACAAAAAAAGTTTGCGGGAGACTCTGCTCTCATATAACCTTATTTAAAAACAGGCCGCACCCTTTGAGAAAAAGGGTGCGGCCCGAAAGCATTGATATCACGCCGGAAAGCAGGCGAGGGCATCCCCTTCCTTGAAAATCTTAATACCTATCTGGTAGTATTTTAAATGGTAACCCCTGCAGGACTTCTCTCCCGTGTAGTTGCAAAGGTAATAGACCTTATAGTGGCAACTATAGCTGTTGAGATATTACAGAAGACCGGTTTTTTTGCAGGAATTGTATACATTCTGGTAGCCGATGGTTTCTTTAACGGCAGAAGTCCCGGCAAAATGCTCCTTGGGTTAAGTGTGGTCAGGGTGGACGGAGGGCCTTGTACTGTCAAGGAATCCATACTGAGAAACATGACTATCGCCTTCGGGTTTTTGTTATGGAGAATACCCTTGATAGGTTGGCTTCTCTTTCTCTGCGTGCTGGCCTTTGAATTTATCGTGCTTTTCGGAAGTGATACAAACAGACGTCTTGGCGACGAGATTGCGAAAACCAATGTTATAGAAGTATCAGCCAACAAGGAACATGTAGCAGACAGTGAAAAATAGCTGCTTGCTGCAAGATGCTCACTAAAATTACTAAAAAGGTTGCGAGACCCTGAAATGAATTCAGGGGGATAATTAAAGCTTCCGCAACAGGAGGATAGATGTTTATACAGAAAATACTTGGATTATTTTCAAACGACCTTGCCATAGATCTTGGGACAGCCAACACCCTGGTCTATGTAAAGAAAGGCGGAATTGTCTGTAACGAACCATCGGTGGTTGTAATAAGGAAAGACAATAAGAAGACGATTGCCGTTGGAATTGAGGCAAAGAGAATGCTTGGCAAAACCCCGGCAAACATAACTACGATAAGGCCGATGAAAGACGGTGTGATTGCAGACTTTGATGCCACAGGGGAAATGCTCAAGTACTTTATAACAAAGGTGCATAACAGGAAGAGCTTTGTCTCCCCAAGGGTCATCATTGGAGTGCCCTCAGGGATAACACAGGTCGAACAGAGGGCAGTTAAAGATGCATCCCAGGCCTCCGGTGCAAGGGAGGTCTATCTCATATCAGAACCCATGGCTGCTGCAATTGGCGTAGGCCTGCCTGTGGGCGAGCCTACAGGCAACATGATTGTCGATCTTGGAGGCGGAACCACTGATGTTGCCGTAATCTCCCTTGACGGAATTGTTTACAGCAAGGTGGTAAGGGTTGGTGGAGACAGGATGGATGAAACGATCCTGGCTTATATAAAAAGAAGATACAACCTTATGATCGGCGAAAGATCTTCCGAGCAGATCAAGATAGAGATCGGCTCTGCCTATCCGACTGATAATACCTCCAGGGAGCTTGAAATAAAAGGAAGGGACATGGTTTCAGGGATTCCCAAAACCATCACTATAAATGAAGAGGAGATCAGGGAGGCCCTTCAGGAACCCGTCACCATAATACTCGATACAATCAGGGCAGCACTTGAAAATACCCCTCCGGAGCTTGCAGCGGATATTGTAGATACAGGCATAGTGCTGGCCGGAGGCGGTGCACTCCTGCGCGGTCTTGATCTGCTGATCAAGGAAGAGACCAGGCTCCCTGTAATAGTTGCCGATGACCCCCTCACAGCAGTTGTCAGAGGAGTGGGCAAAATGCTTGATGAAATCGAGTTGCTGCAACGTGTAGCCCTGAATTGATGATGAGATGAGAAACAGACGGGTTGTCTTGCTTTTTCTGGTTGTTGTCGTTTCTGCCTCCCTTATGACCTTTCAGAGTACCAGGGGACCGTTTAGACCCCTAACTGCCCTGCAGACCCCTCTATACCAGCTGGAGAGGTGTTTCTCTGCTGTCACGAACGTCATCAAATCACCCTTTCGTTACTACTTCAGACTGGAAAATGAAAACCGGATACTGAAAAACAAGATCGGCCAGTTTAAGATGAGAGAACAGGAATACACAGAACTCAAACTCGAAAACCAGCGACTAAGCACCATACTCGGAATAAAAGAGACAGCCCCTCATTTTATTGCAGCCGCCAGGGTCATCTCTTCAGGGATAAGGCAGTGGCCGGAGCTGATTATAATTGACAAGGGGGCATCAAGCGGCATTAAAAAGGATATGGCCGTAAGGATACCGGAAGGACTCGTTGGAAAAACTTCAGAGGTTATGCCCGGGTTCTCAAAGGTGCTGCTTGTCACAGACGTAAGTTTTTCCGTATCCGTACGGCTTCAGGACTCAAGGATTGAAGGTATACTGTCAGGCAGGGGGGATGGATCATGTACCTTAAAATACATTCCAAAGGACGAAAATATAAAGCCCGGAGCTTTATTAATAACTTCAGGGCTTGACGGGGTTTTCCCCGAAGGTATTCCCGTGGGTTATATCACGGGGGTTGAGAAAGGGAGCGAGCTCTTCCTTGACATTGAGGCTAAACCAATAATAAAGACATCCATGATTGAAGAGGTCATGGTCTTTAAAAAATAGGACTTCAATTTATGAACAGGACTGCCAAAAAAATCGCTTTCTGGACAATAATCATTGCTGGAGTTTTTCTCCTGCAATCTGTGATATCAATAGACATAATAAGAGTGAATCTGACGCTGCTTCTTGTCTATTATTTCGGCCTCAGGAGAGGTGAACTCCAGGGCGCAGCAGTCGGGATATCCGTTGGGTTCCTCGAAGATACCCTTTCAGGACAGTTAATCGGTCCTGGAATGCTGGGAAAGGGATTGGTTGGTATACTTCCTGCGTATCTCTCGGATGGCTTTTTTATATGGACTCCCCTGCTGGGAATGCTTGCGGTCTTTGCCCTGACGGTTGTTGACGAAACAGTGGTATACACATCGCTTTCCCTCTTCTCGCAGAGTCCGGCACCTCTACAGGATTTTATAGCCCTGACCATTGTCAAGGCATTGATAAACGCACCCTTCGGGTGGCTGATAAGACCTGAAAAATGATAGATAAAAAGAAGACCATAACGGTTCTGGCTTACATCTCCATGGCCGTTTTTGTAGTCTTTCTGCTAAGACTGTGGCAGTTGCAGATTCTGAAAGGCAGTTATTACAGAAAGCAGTCTGAGAAAAACAGGGTCAGGGTCTTCAAGATTCCTGCCCCAAGGGGTATAATCTTTGACAGAAACGGTATCCCCCTTGTGAAAAATGCCCCTTATTTCATTGCCTCACTGATACCCGGCCTCTCGAAAAAGGGCCTCAACCTTTCCGGGCTGTCAAAACTCCTTGACACATCAGTTGAAGACCTGTCAGAAAAGATAGCGAACAGGAAAAAACACGTCCTGGAGCCGATAAGGCTGAAAGAGGGTCTGAGCTTTGCCCAGGTCGCCAGGATAGAGGCAAGAAGGTCTGATTTCCCCGGCCTTGTAGTAGAGACAGAAATCACGAGGGCATATCCCTATGGCAGCACCGGCGCACACCTGATCGGGTATCTGAGTCTCCCCACAGAAGCCCAGTTGCGCAAGGGGCTCTTTGCCGGTACACCCAGGGGCACCTTTGTTGGACAATGGGGAGTGGAAGCGCTCTATGATAAACGGTTAAAAGGTGTTCCGGGAAAGAGGTTTATAGAGGTCGATGCACTCGGAAGGCAGCTGCGTACACTGAAGGTAGTGCCGCCCCAAAAGGGGGAGGAACTGACCCTGAGTGTTGACATCCGGACACAGAAGACGGCAGAGGAGGCATTTAAGGGAAAGGCCGGGGCACTCATGGCCCTGGACCCTCAGAGTGGTGAAGTGCTTGCACTTGTAAGCCTTCCTTCTTTTGACCCCAATCTCTTTGTGCGGGGGATATCCCAAAAGCAATGGAACCGGCTTCAGAGACATCCAGGACATCCCTTTCTGAACAGGGTGTTTCAAAGTCAATACCCTCCGGGCTCCATATTCAAGATCGTTACTGCCATTGCCGCCCTGGAGGAGGGGGTTGTAGACGAGAATTTTTCAGTGGATTGCACGGGTGAGATTCATGTGGGAATATGGAAATTCAGCTGCTGGAAGGGGCAGGGACATGGCAAAACAGCACTCAGAAAGGCCATTGTTGAATCCTGCGATATATATTTTTATGAGATCGGCAGGCTCCTTGGGATGGACAGGATTGCGAAGTATGCAAATGCACTCGGACTCGGCATTGCGCCGGGGGTCAAGCTGAGTGCTGAAAGGAAAGGACTCATCCCGACTACATCCTGGAAATTAAGAAAAAAGGGGATTCCATGGTACCTTGGCGAGACCTTTAATGCTGCAATAGGGCAGGGATACGTCTCGATTACCCCTGCCCAGGCAGCCCTGATGATAGCCGCCATAGCAAACGGGGGGAATGTCTACAGGCCTGAGCTTCTCAAGGACCAGCCGGGCCCGGAGCCGATAGCAAAACTCAGCCTGAGCCCGAAGACACTCAGGATAATCAGGGACTCCCTGGTGGCGGTGGTTGAGGACAGAAAGGGCACGGGTGGGACGGCAAGGTCGGAAATCGTCAGGATTGCAGGCAAGACAGGGACTGCCCAGGTCATCAAGATACCCGAGGTAGTTAAGAAAAAACTCGCAAACAAGTACAGGGACCATGCATGGTTCGTTGCATACGCACCGGTTAAAAATCCTTCAATAGCCGTCTCTGTCTTTGTTGAGCACGGCGGGCATGGTGGAGAAACAGCAGGCCCTATTGCAAAGGCAACTATTGAAGCATATATGAAATCATCAGGATACTATGTTGAGACACCGGCTAAAAATTAATTATCAGGGCATCCGGAACTTTGACTGGCTAATGTTCTCCATCCCCCTTGTTCTTACCCTCCTTGGGATAATGACGATATACAGTGCCACAAGGTCTGTCCTGGATACCCAGCCATCGTTTTATGTAAGGCAGTCGATATGGCTGGTCCTCAGCATCATCGCCCTCTTTGTCTCTGCAAGTTTTGATTACAGGAAACTTATCAGCATTGCCTACCATTTGTACGGAATCGGGTTAATCCTTTTGTTCCTGACTATACTGCTTGGTCATACGGGCATGGGAGCCCAGAGGTGGCTCAGGATAGGGCCGGTCAGTTTTCAGCCCTCGGAAATGTTCAGGATAGCCATTATTATCGTTGTGGCTAAATACCTGAGCATAAAACGTTCACCCCTTTCAGCCTCTCCCCTCGCAACACTCCTGTTCCTCTTTGTACTGATACCCTTCTACCTTCTTTACAAGCAACCAGACCTTGGCACGGCAATAACATTGGTCGGGATAGTCGTCTTAATGGTACTGGTGAAGGGGGTGCAGAGACGTATTCTCGTCAGTGTGCTGCTGGTGATTGTCATCTCGCTACCATTTGCAGGAAACATCCTGTGGGAAGGACTGAAGGAATACCAGCGCAACAGGCTGGTTGCATTTATTGACCCAAAGGTCGATCCAAAGGGCATAGGATATCAGATTGAGCAGTCCAAAATCACAATAGGCTCCGGGAAGTTTTTCGGCAAGGGATATCTCAAGGGCACACAGGGACCGTTCCGGTTCCTGCCCGAAAAACATACGGATTTTATATTCTCGGTCTTTTCAGAGGAGTGGGGGGCCGTTGGCTCTGTTGTTGTAATCAGCCTTTATCTCCTGTTAATTATACGGGGATATGAAACCGCTTTTTATGCAAAGGATGAATTCGGCACACTCCTGTCCATCGGCATCAGCACCATGTTTCTCTTCTATGTCTTTATCAATATCGGCATGACGATGGGGCTGATGCCGGTAGTAGGCATTCCCCTGCCTTTTTTCAGCTATGGAGGCACAGCCTTGCTTTCCAATTTCATATGTGTGGGCCTTCTGATAAATGTGCGGATGAGACGCTTTATCCTCTTTTATTAAGGCTGATTTTTTTGTTATAATGACCATTACCTTTAAGTGCAAGATAACGGCGGTGTAGCTCAGTTGGTAAGAGCATGCGGCTCATATCCGCAGGGTCGGGGGTTCAAATCCCTCCACCGCCACCAGCTCTTCCTTGCAGTTTGCGCAATTGCTTATTGTCCCTTTCATCTCATACCTCACACCTGAGGACGTGTCTGTACTACATAATAACGGCCCTGGGAGCAGGCACCCTCGATATCCTGCGGAGAGCCAAGGACCTTTTCAACCATGACGCCGACGTTGGTGATTCCGGTCAGGAGTTCATTTCTGAAATTCTCATCCCACACCAATGGCTCCTCTGTATAATCTAGTAAAACCTTACGGGGCGGTTTCAGCATTACGCTGTCATAAAGGCCGGCCCCCGCGTAACCGCTCAGGTCCTCTCCATTGGAGTCCGAACGGAAGATGAGTCCTCCACCAAAGAGACCAACGCTTTTACTCGGATAGGAAAGGAGCTGTGGTTCAGACCCCCTTTTCCTGCAGGTAAAACCAAGGGCCCTGCCCGGATAGTTACCGACCAGGGTCTCCCCAAGGCCCAACACCACCTCTGCATAGAGTTCATCACTGTCGCCTGTAAAAGGATTGTCCGTATGGATTACAAAGGAGTATTCCGCCTCCACGACCTGCTGGATGAGCACTGCCATGAAAAGGTCCTCATCAGGGATACCCCTTGCCTTACGGCTCAGATATGCCCTTTCATTCCACTTGGACGCCCAGACACGCTTGATACACATCCAGGTGTCATCCCAGTCTTTGGGCCACCCAAGCCCTGCATCCTCCATAACCCCGCGAAGTACGGATGGCAACTCCTCCGGGGCTTCAAGCCCCAGCAGGGTCTTGCGGATATCTTCAAGTATCTCTTCGGGGTTGCCGTCAAGCCCGGATACGAGTTCCCGGTAATGTTGTGCAATCTCGCTGTTACGATCCAGTGCAAGCACTTTTTCGAATACACCAAACGGCAGTGCCACTGAAGCGGGCAGATGGACCCAATCAGGCAATTTACCCTGCAGGCGGGTCAGGTTGAGGGACTTGCCGCCCACTACTCCTTCCCTGAAATCCCTTGCACCTATAGCGTATGCTGTAAACTCAGGCCGGGCTATTTTTATAAATCCCAACTTTACCCGTGGGGGTACATTAACCATTTCACCGGAAACCTCTTCAAATACCACGTCTCCTGATGTATCCACCGCAAAGTTAAGGTAACGGCCCTTGAGTGATTTAAGGCGCTCAAGGTGTTTTCTGTCGTAACAGATGGCAAAGAGGAGGTGAGCGTTTCTGGCACGGACCGCCACATGAGACACAAGATCAACTGCATCCGGAGTAATAACAGCGGTTACACCTTCAGGGGGCTCTTCGTCTCCCCTTACCTTGTCTGCAATGATAACTGTGGGACTGTCAAACCTTTTGCCCTGAACGGCCCCTAATGCCTCCACTGTCTCGACCCGTCCAATCCCCTGGCCCTGGCTGATAACCTGCCAGTTGCCGAGCTTTGCTTTTTTTCGCAATACCGGGTCCAGATAACGCAAAAGCATGGACAGAACAAATGCAGGCCTGCCGCGCACAATCTCCTCAGAGAAGAGTGTAATGGCCCATGAATCGGCTTGAAATGCCTTGCCGAGTAATTCTGCCTTGGGTTGCAGCAACTGGTAATAATGGTCGATAAAGGCGCCTATGGCACGCCCTATCCTGTCAAGAACGGCCTTGGCGTGGAGTGCTCGGTCAAGGGTAAGGGGAGAGACCGCCTTGAGCCTTTTCCACTCACGGAGACATGCTAAAAACTCTTCACTGTCATAGAAGAACCTTACGTTCTCAAGTACCATGCCCACCAGTTCTACAAGTTCCTTCACCTCCATGCGGGAGTGTATATTGCGCTCTACGATAACGCGCAGGAACTCCTCGAGTGCAAGGTCGAGGTAGAGGATATCACGAACCCTGGCGTTATCCTTTTCCGTGCTCAGGAGTTTGTTAAGAATGCGCCGAACCCGGGTGATCCTGTCAACGAGCTCCACCATCTCTGTTCTGCTGTTATCCTTGTGCTTCCATATGAATTCCAGCATCCCGCTTGCTTCGGCATCCAGTAGATACCTGGCGGCATTGATGGCGCTTTCAAGATCAGTGCCGGAATGAACCGATCTTAAAAGTCTTAGATACTCCTCAAAATCATGTATCAGGGCGTCTTTCAGGTGGGGGATAAAATCCGGAGGGCTTTTTATAGGCCGTTCAAAGCCTTCCAGCCTCTCTTTTGTAACACCTCCGGCCTCAAGGGTTCTGTAGAAGAGCTCAAGATCTCCGTCACTTCTCAGGAAGTTCAGGTAAGCCTCACAGATGACGATATCATCGGGGGTGGCGTTGTTGTGGAGTTTCTGGTGCCACTCCTCCAGAAAATGGCCTGCCACCTCCTTTATGTGGTGTCTGTGCATGATGTGGAGTATCTCGTCACGGATACGCTGGCCCTCACCGCCCCTGCCCACTGTGGTCATCATCAGGCGGATTAGATCACGGCTTGCCGGTTCACTTATATAGACATCTGCAAGCTTCAGGGTCAGGCGGTCCTGTGAGTGAGTCAATTCACTCGGTTTTGTATTATAATTCCGCTGCCAGACCAGTTGCCTTATGGCTGAAAAACGCATCCATACAAAAAGCAGTGCCAGGCCTTCCACGTCATTTCCGACTCTCTCCAGCAGGTCGTGGCAGAGGTTAAACCTGTGCATCAGCGTCCATGAATGGTTGCCCATTTCAGCCCGGATGATCGTTTCGGCAAGTTGAGACAGGGGAACCTCCTTTTGACCGGCCACAGGTACGTAGAAGTTCCGGCCCCGGTCTTTAATCCAGCGGCCTGTGCCGGGATGCCTCAGCACAAAGGGAATCCCCATGGGGGCATCATCTTCCCCGAATTTCAGTATCAGCCGGTTCATGCCTTCATGCAGGACAAAAGGTGTTTCTGCAGCTTTGTCGTCAAACACCTCTGTTCCGGCCGGATGCATTGAAGAGGGGGGCAGGAGCCATTCATCACGTCCATGCATTGCCACACCCCAATGCAGGATCAGGAGCCCCGGCATGTCGGTAAGCAGATTGAGCCGGTAGCGGCCGTCTTCCCTGCAGAGGGCAACTGCCAGTTGACTGTCCGGGTCAAGTCCATACACGTCTTTAAATAATACTTCACGCTCCTTCAGCTCCTCCTCCAGTACCTGTGCCGGAGAAGGCCCTTTGCGTGCCGGTGATTTGATCTTGATCCGGTAGTTCTTTCCCCGGTTATTGTCCCAGGAACCGTCCTCGGGAAAGAAGAGGGCAAAGTTCAGGATTGCGAAATTCAGGTCCTTATCCAGCCTGACGATGATTCGGCCTTCATTGTTATGAAGAATGAAAGGTGTTTGAAGCGCCCCCTCATCAAAGGCCCTGCTGCCTTCGGGCCAGAGCGGTTGCGGGGGGATCTGCCAGGGAGCGCTTTCATTGAGCGCAAGTCCCCAGTGCAGGATGCATTTTTTCCTGCTTTTCATTCGTAGTGATAATTCAATCCCGCCGGCTATGTCCCGTCTCTCTACCAGCAGATTGACACCACTTCTTGTCTTTATCTCCTCAGCCATATGATAATTATTATAACTCTTTTTATAACGGATTCGTACCCCTGTCCCGGAATTCACTTTCGTGTTGACGATTTTTATGGCGATTTTAATGCCGTTTGTAGGGGCGGGGTCTCCCCGCCCTCTCTCTGTCCCGGGCTTCAGTTTCTTATTGACGATTTTAATGCCGTAATAATACAGTATAAGCTGAATAAGCTGAAAGGAGATATGAGTAAATATGAAAAAATATATCTGTATACATGGTCATTTCTATCAGCCCCCCAGGGAAAATCCCTGGCTTGAGAGGATCGAGGCTCAGGAGTCTGCATATCCGTACCATGACTGGAATGAGCGGGTCAACGCTGAGTGCTATGCACCTATCGCTGTTTCGAGGATAGTGGATGGTACGGGCAGAATTATCCGGATCGTGAATAATTATGAAAAGATAAACTTTGACTTCGGCCCAACACTGCTTAGCTGGATTGAATGGCATTCACCGCATATTTATAACAAGATCATTGAGGCCGACAAGCTGAGCACAGAGAACCGTTCAGGCCACGGCAATGCAATGGCGCAGGCATACAATCACATGATAATGCCCCTGGCAAACAGGCAGGACAAGATTACTCAGGTCGTCTGGGGCATACAGGATTTCAGAAAGAGGTTTAGACGTCAGCCCGAGGGTATGTGGCTTCCAGAGGCTGCAGTGGATACAGAGACCCTCGAGATAATGAGCGAACACGGGATTAGGTTCACGGTCCTTGCTCCGGGGCAGGCAAGGAGTGTCAGGCCGGTTGGAGGGGAGGAGTGGACTGATGTGTCGGGTGGCTCAATAGATACCACCATACCCTATCTGTGCAGGTTACCTTCAGGGGCTGAAATGCACATTATCTTCTATGAAGGGGGGATTGCTCATGACGTCTCCTTTGGTGACCTGCTCAACAGTGGTGAGTCCTTTGCAAGCAGGCTATTTGAGGCATTAAAGCACGGTGGGAACCATTCGCCAATTGTTAACATTGCAACTGATGGTGAGACTTACGGCCATCATCACAAGTTTGGTGAGATGGCCCTTGCCTATGCAGTTGACCATATTGAGAGGGACCCCGGTGTCAGGCTATGCAATTACGCAGAATATCTCTCACTTAACAACCCCTCGCATGAGGTGCAGATCATCGAAAATACCTCCTGGAGTTGTGCCCACGGGATTGAGAGGTGGCGCTCTGATTGTGGTTGCGCCACCGGGGGCCATTCTGAATGGAATCAGGGATGGAGGGCCCCCCTGCGTGAAAGTCTGGACTGGCTGAGGGAAAGGTTTGCCGGGATTTATGAAGAACATGCTCCAGGTCTTCTGAAAGACCCCTGGAGTGCAAGAAACAATTACATAGACGTGATACTGGAGCGTTCAGATACCACAAAGGATATCTTCTTCAGCAACAATGCCGTAAAGTCTCTGAACAGCGAGGAGAGGGTTACCGCTTTAAAACTCCTTGAAATGCAGAGAAATGCAATGTTGATGTACACAAGCTGCGGCTGGTTTTTCGAAGACATCTCGGGCATTGAGACGGTCCAGATACTCCGGTATGCTGCCCGGGCAATAGAGCTTGCCGGTGAGGTATCGGGACAATGGCTTGAAGATGAGTTTCTTAAAAGACTTGCAGGTGCAAGGAGCAATATTGAGGAGTTGGGCAATGGAGCGGATATATACAAAAGGTCTGTAAAGCCTTCAAGGGCGGATCTGAAGAGGGCGACAGTGCATGTGGCCATAAGCTCGTTTTTTGAAGAATATCCTGAAGACACCGAGGTCTACTGTTACAGGGTGAAGACGGAGGATTATCAGAAACTGAGGCACGAGGATACAGAGATTGCAATCGGCAGGCTTCGCGTTACTTCGTTAATAACGGAAGAGACAAAGACCCTCGTCTTTGCCGCCCTTCAACTCGGAGCGTATGATTATAATTGTGCTGTTACGGATTACACGGATAACAGGGAATACAAAAAGATAAAAAAAGAGATACTCTCCGGGTTCAGCAGGGGGGACATAGCTGGAATACTGAAGAATACAGAGAGGTTTTTTGGTCCTGAGCGCTATACAATCAAGGATCTTTTCAAGGACGAGCAGCAGAGGCTGCTCGATGTTATCATCAAGGACAATATTGAAGAGATAGAGAAAAACTTTGAGGGTGTATATGAAAAGAACTCCTTTCTTATGGGCATGCTTGAGGAGTTTGGTCACAGGATCCCCGGGGTCTTCATGATGGCAACCGAGATAGCACTGAAGCGGGAGATGCAGCAGGCCATACAGAGCAAGAGGGTGGACACGGAAAGGGTCAGTTTTCTGCTCCGGGAGATGAAGCGGTGGCATATAAAACTGGATCTGAAGTGGCTGGAGATGTTCCTGAGGCGAAGACTCGAAGAGGAGATGAGGAGATTCAGTGAGGCCCCTGACTTTGAGCACCTTGAAAGGGTTAATGAAGTGCTGACTGTTGTCTTTCTCATGCCTGTGCAGGTGAATCTCTGGACTGCCCAGAATATATACTACGATATGCTGATGTCTGTATACCAGGATATGCTGAAGTGCGAAGAATCAGGTGAAAAGGATATCATGGCAAACGATGTCAAGGCAAAGGATATCAGAGAATGGATAGAGGGGTTTTTGCATCTTGGGCAGAGGCTTTTTTTCAATATTGAGGAGATAACCCGTTAAGGGTTTCACCTGAGAAAAGAGTTGAGCCTGTCCGGGAGTTTTTCGGACAACTCAATTAAGGATAAGTTGATAATGAAGATACAAGACCTTATAAATGAACTTTCCAATCTCTGCGGCATCATTCCTGAGTATTATGACGCATGGGACAAGCTCCGAACTGTTCCGTTTGAGACCAAAACGGCTGCACTCAGGGCCATGGGATATGATACCGCGGAGCCCGGAAGGGTGAGGGAGGCAATAGAAGGGATTAAGCAGAAGAGGTACACTGCCCTGATTGAGCCGGCAAAGGTTGTATCAATAAATGCCCAGTCCGGGGAGCTCCGGTTGTGTATACCGGCTGAAGATGTTGATGAAAAGACGGTTTTAAGATGGTCTGTTACTGATGAGGAAGACCATACAGAGGTCAACAGCGCGGAGCTTTCAGGTATTCCCCGGCAGACAGTTAAAGAGGTTGCCGGAAAGAGGGTTATCGAGGTTTCAGTTGCAGACAGGGATGACAGGCCAACAGGATATTACGATGTAAGCGTCGAGGTCGTTTCGGCAGGTCACGTCCTGTCAGGGCGGATGCGGCTCATCATAACTCCGGACAGGGCCTACCTGCACCCGGCTCTTGCGGACGGCAACAGGACCTGGGGTCTCGGAATAAACCTCTATGCCCTGCGTTCCGGCAGTAACCAGGGAGTTGGTGATCTGAGTGATTTGGGGGAGATGCTCCAATGGGTAGGCAGTGAGCTGGAGGGAGATTTTGTAGCGATAAATCCCCTGCACAGTATTGCCAACCGGATGCCCTACGGCGTGAGTCCGTACTCTCCGCTAAGCCGCCTGTACTGCAACATGATATACATAGATATCTACGGGGTTGAAGACGTCATGAACTCAAGGAGGGCAACGGCAATAATTGAGAGCCCCGAATTCGTTGAGGAGCTTGAGAGGCTGCGGCAGACCGAACTTGTTGACTATGAGGGGGTTGCAAGACTCAAGGAGCCGGTGCTGAGTGCGGCATTTCAGTATTTATATGAAGAGCACCTCCTTTCCCTGACAGAGAGGGGTCGAAGGTTCAGGCTTTTTATCTCTTCCGAGGGAAAACCACTTGATGACTATGCAACGTTTCTCTCCCTCCACGAACACTTTACGCAGAAAGGGCTTTGTCGCTGGAAGGACTGGCCACAGGAGTACCATAACCCTGATGCTCATGAAGTCAGGATGTTCAGGGAGAGGCACGAAAAGAGGATAACCTTTCACAAGTACATACAGTGGCTGATAAATGAACAGCTTGGTAATGCATCAAAAAAGGCAGAGGAATCAGGCATGTCAGTAGGGCTTTACAGGGACCTCGCCGTAGGCTCACTCGCTGACGGCAGTGATGTATGGGGCAATCAGGAGATATTTGCCATTGACGTAAACGTCGGAGCCCCGCCTGACAATTTCAGCCTCAGGGGCCAGAACTGGGGCTTTCCACCATTGATTCCCGACAGGCTGCGTCAGCAGGGTTACGACTTCTTTATACAGGTTATCAGAGAGAATCTAAAACACGCCGGAGCCATCCGTATCGACCATGCCCTGGGGTTGTTCAGGCTGTACTGGATTCCTCCGGGCATAAAGTCACAGGATGGTGTTTATATACGCTATCCCTCTGAAGACCTCCTCAGGATAATAGCACTTGAGAGCATGAGGAACCGCGTAGTCGTGATTGCCGAAGACCTCGGCACTGTCGGCAAGAAAGTAAGGGAGACCCTGCAGAGGTTCGGGATGCTCTCCTACAGGCTTTTTTACTACGAGAGGGACCGTTCAACCCGGGAGTATCTGCCCCCGCAGGTATACCCTGAGATGGCGGTCACCTCGATCACTACCCACGACCTTCCCACCATCTCCGGGTTCTGGACAGGAAGGGATATAGAGGTCAAAAAGGCGCTTAAGCTCTATCCTGACGAAGATGCCTGGTTGCTGGACCTGTCAAACAGGCAGGCTGACAGGCAGAGGCTTCTGAAGGCACTTAAACGGGCAGGACTGCTGCCGCCGGGAATGCCAGCTGACCCCGGGAGAATCCCTGTTATGACAGATGAACTATGCCTTGCCATTTACAGATACCTTGCAATGACCCCCTCAAAACTTCTGACCGTAAATCTTGACGATATCCTGGGGACGGAAGACCAGCAAAATCTGCCCTCAACCGTAGATGAATATCCGAACTGGAGACGGAAGGTGCCTTACAGCACGGACGAGCTCATGAAGATGGAGGTTTTTGGGAAACTCGTTGGGATAAGGGAGAAGCGTGACCAGGCAGATTGTATATCCGGAAATAAGGGGTATAAAGAGAGACATGATTAACCCTTCACTCATTCTCGTTCCGACATCCAGTCGGGACTCCGAGGGAATTTCGCAATTCACCATCCGGGTGAATATACTGCGAAATTAAAACCGTTCAGGGTTAATCATGTCTCTCTTTTATATCGGTCAGCGTTGATTTGTCATTCAATCCGGGTTGCAGTGTTTAATTGCCAAGGCAGTAACACGGTTATGGGGATATGAAAAGCATGAAAAAGGGTTTAAAATTAGGAAAGTTCGAATTGTTCTGGCTCAGCGGCGGTAGACTTGCCATTGATGGCGGGGCCATGTTTGGTGTTGTGCCAAAGGTGCTGTGGTCAAAAAAATACCCCTGCTGTGATGAAGAAAACCGTGTCCCGCTGATTACCTCACCCATCCTTGTTAAAACTCCCAACGCCCTTGTTCTCATTGATACGGGGTTGGGGAACAAGCTTGACGAAAAACAGAAGAGGATATTCAGGCAGCAGGAGGACTGGAACATCCTGAAAGACCTGAACTCTCTGGATATAAAGAGGGAGGATATAGACCTTGTTATCCTGACCCATTTTGATTTTGACCATGCAGGCGGAGTGGTGATGATGGTCGAGGGTGCAGGGCCGGCGCTCACATTTCCAGATGCAAGGCACATCCTTCAGAAAACAGAATGGCAGGACGTGTTAAATCCAAACAGGAGGTCTGTCAACACTTACTGGCCCATAAACTATGAACTGCTGAAGAAGTCAGGGAATCTCGAACTGGTTTCAGGTGAGGTTGAGGTTGTTGATGGTATAAAGGCCATACATACAGGCGGACATACAAGGGGGCATCAGGTAGTGAGAATGGAGTCTGCGGGGCAAACAGCCCTGCATATGGGGGATTTGCTTCCCACTCATGCCCATTTCAACCCGCTCTGGGTTACTGCCTATGACAACTTTCCCCTTGATGCCATTGAAATAAAAAAAGAGCTGGAATCCAGGGGTATCAAAGAGGGGTCGTGGTTCACCTTCTATCATGACCCGTTTATCCAGGCCTGCAGGTTTGATGAAAAAGGGAATGTTGTTGAAGAATGGAAGGGCTGAATATGATATTAATTCGGTAACTATTCAGCTGAACTAAATTGGACAGGCTCTGAACCATGTGCTGAACTTGTTTCAGTATTGTTTCAGGCCTGGCAAGACGAATAGACTGCGTCTCATAACATTTTGCCCTTGATTTGTCACCCTGAACTTGATTCAGGGTCTCATAACCTATTGATTCTTAGAGATTCTGAAATAAATTCAGAATGACATATATGGTTTTTTTCTGTTTGTGCAATAAACCCTTAACCTACTAAATACTCTGTATTTATTTGCCGGTTTAATAAAAGAGAGGGGGCATTCCGCCCCCTCTCTTTTTGAGCATATTTTCATAAAGTAATTGGTTAAGCTGAGGCCTTGCTAACCTCAAGACAGTCGGCATCACCTGCTTCATCACCACAGAGTATCGCCTTCAGATCCTCCTCCGGCGTACTGATCGGCTTGATGTTATAGTTATCAACCAGTACCTTGAGCACGTTCGGTGTGATAAATGCCGGAAGTGTCGGCCCAAGCCTGATATCCTGAATACCCAAGTGAAGCAGGGTAAGCAATATCGCCACTGCCTTCTGCTCATACCACGAAAGCACCATCGAAAGCGGCAGGTCGTTGACTCCAACGCCGAATGCCTCGGAAAGGGCAAGCGCTATCTTTATAGCCGAATAGGCGTCATTGCACTGACCCACATCCAGAAGCCTCGGTATTCCGCCGATATTTCCGAGTTCCTTGTCAAAAAAGCGGAACTTCCCGCATGCAAGTGTCAGCACCACACAGTCTGAAGGGACCTTCTCGACAAACTCTGTGTAGTAGTTTCTGCCGGGTTTTGCCCCGTCACAACCTGCAACCAGGAAGAAGTGACGTATGTCCTTGTTCTTTACTGCCTCCACAATCGTTCCAGCCACGCCCAATACAGCGTTTCTGGCAAATCCCGTCATAACTGTTTTGCCTGCCACATCCGCCTCAAAACCCTGTAATTCAAGTGCCCTCTCAACAATGGGGGTAAAATCATACCCTTCAATATGTGTTACGCCGGGGAACTGAACAGGCCCTGAGGTAAATATGTTGTCCTTATAGGTATCAAGGGGTTTCTGCAAGCAGTTGGTGGTCATGAGTATTGCACCCGGGAATGCAGCAAACTCCTTGTGCTGGTTCTGCCATGCAGTTCCGTAATGACCTGCAAGGTGAGGATACTTTTTAAGCCCCGGATAACCGTTGCAGGGAAGCATCTCGCCGTGGGTGTATACGTTTATCCCTTTCCCCTCTGTCTGCTTCAGTATCTCCGCAAGGTCTTTAAGGTCATGGCCTGATACGAGTATGGCCTTGCCTTTTTTAGCCCCGAGCGAGACATTGGTAGGCTCGGGATGTCCATAGGTGCCGGTGTTAGCCGTATCAAGGAGCTCCATTGCCCTGAGATTGACCTCTCCGCACTTCAGGGCCATTGCCACCCAGTCGTTCAGGGTGAGGTCCTTGCTCAGCATGGAGGCCTGGGCCTCGTGCATGAAGGCATAGACACCATTGTCCTCCTGTCCGAGTGTGCGTGCATGTACTGCATATGCCGCAACACCCTTCAGCCCGTACAATGTTGTATGCATGAGCGAGCGGATATCCGGATCATCGCTTAAGCTCATAATACCAACCCGGCCTGACTGTGCAACCATTCCCTCGTAATCATCTGCCGGAGTAAAGGTAGCAGCATCATGGTCAAAAGTCTTTGAAACCTTCTTTTTAAGCCCCTCTCTGAGTTCAACCCCCCTTCTGACAAGGCCTGCAATGCTCTCCCCGTCGAAGTTCACATTCGTAAGAGTGGTAAAAAGTGCATCTGCTGTAAAGGCATTTACAGCGGGATCAGAAGCGATCCCTTCTTTCTCAGCCTCCACGGCATACAGGGCCAAGCCCCTTAATGCATGTTCAAGCAGGTCCTGCAACTCCGAAACCTGCGGACTCTTCCCGCAAACCCCAACCTTTTCACATCCCGTTCCCTTCGCAGCCTGTTCACACTGGTAACAAAACATTGATAGTCCTCCTTTGACTTTTATTATCTTTTCTTTCTGCTGTAACTATATCAGCACTTTAATAATGCACTATACGAGGCAAAGGATTCCATGATATAAATCATAAGTCCGGTTTTTATTGTAAGGATAAGGGTCTTCTGAGTATTACAAAAGGTTAACAGCAAGAAAAATACTGTAAAATAGTTTGACATTTTTTCTATCAAGCTGTTATATAAAACCGCTATGATAAGTGTGGGCACACTTTTTAAACTGAAATTCCCGCTAATTCTGCTATAATAAAAATATAGAATATAGGGTTCTTGTAACCGACAAAATCATAAAAGGTCTTTAGCATGATAGATACAGCCACCATAATTGAAGCATTATATTATCTCCTCAGAAAACTTGGGAAAGCCGATAAAATCAAACTTGTCAAGCTTATATACCTTGCCGATAAATACCACCTCATCCGTTATGGAAGAACAATAACCAATGATGATTACTACGCAATGGAACATGGCCCGGTTGGAACAACAGTCAAAGATGTCCTGAACCTTGACCCGTTTAGTATTTCGAAGAGCGGATATAAATATGCTTCCAGATTGATTGAGATAATCGATGATAATACTTTCAAGGCAAATCCTGATACGAGAGTCTCATTTGACATGCTTTCGGAAAGCGACAAGGAAGCTCTCGATTTTGTTGTGGAAAAGTTTGGGAAAATGGGACAATGGAAATTGCGGGATTACACTCACAAGTACCCCGAATGGTATCAGTATAAGGATTTATTTACCAATAAACTAACAAAAAGAGAGCGTATTGATACAAAAGAACTTTTATCGACAATAAAAGATGATCCATTAAAAATACCCTCCAAGCAACATATTAAGGAATCCAGGAAAATTCTCTCCGGAAATTATGACTGATTGTGGATTTTCCGCCTGCCTATATCGCAAACACATTAAAAGGCTTTTGTGTATGTTACTTCAAGAATACCGACCATGCTCCCGAGTCCCCGCCACACTATCATATTACAGTCCCCATAAGTGCTGATTCGTATTTGTTGTTATGTGTTATCACCTCTCAGATGGAAAGCAGGATTAAATATTATCAGAGAACAAATGAACACGCAGTGCCGTGTCTGGTAAGTGTAGACAAAAACGACCTGCATTTTTTGAAAAAAGAAAGCATTATTGAATGCAACCAGCCCATGTTGGTGCGTAAAAAAGATTTTGGTAAAATAGTTGATCCCAACCAGAAATGCAAGGTGATAATGCGTGATATCCCTTCAGATATCAAAGAGAAAATCATTAAGGCGATAAATGACAGTCCTATTGTGAAGCCATTTATCAAGAAGCTTTTAAAATAACCAGCATGAATATGATCAACTTCCGGGACCTACTGTGCAAAACTATTGACGGGACATAAAAATAAAATGGTTCCTCGCTGATTTGAGTGGGTAGCCCTTGCTTAGTAGCCATACAAAATGGTAAGTTCATACGCATTATGACAGATACTGAACTTATACAAAAGGCCCTTGGTTTGACACCGCCGTGGCGGGTGACATCTTCAGATT
>JAYWMQ010000014.1 GCA_035873375.1 Nitrospirota bacterium
CCATATACTGATGCACAACCCTCCACATGTGACCGCATTCTCCTCCGAGTATCCACTTTACTCCCAGTCTCTTGGCCTCGGCATATATCTTGTAATTCAGCCTTTTTGCCATCTCCATGGAGGTAAAGAAGCCGAAGTTTCCACCCTCGGATGCGTAGGTGCTCCAGGTATAGTCAAGACCAAGCTCATGGAAGAGCATTAGATAGCCCATGCAGGTATATGTACCGGGGTCACCAAAGAGGTCTCCGGAAGGTGTGACAAAAAGGATCTCTGCCCCCTTGCGGTTAAAGGTCGGCTCAATCTTGATACCTGTTATCTCCTCTATGTCATCGAGCATAAACTCGATGTTGCTTGTTATGGTATGGGGCTCAAGACCAAGGTGGTTACCCTTCCTGTAACAGTTTGCCACTGGTCCGGCAATCCAGTCCGTATTGCACCCCAGCAGGTTAAAGAGCTCCCTCGCCATCATGGTAATCTCGGCAGTGTCAATGCCATAAGGACAGAAGACCGAGCACCTCCGGCATTCAGTACACTGGTAGAAATAGTACCACCACTCCTTGAATACATCAAAGGTCAGCTCCCGTGCCCCTGCAAGGCTTCCAAAGAGTTTACCGCCGGTTGAGAAATACTTCCTGTATACAGACCTCATCAGCTCAGCCCTGAGCACAGGCATATTTTTGGGGTCTCCGGAACCGATAAAGAAATGACACTTGTCGGCACATGCCCCGCACCTTACACAGATATCCATAAAGAGGTGAAATGCACGGTTCTTTTTAAGCCTCTCCCCGATACCATTCAGGACTGTGTCCTTCCAGTCTGCGGGGAGTTTCCAGTCCTCATTCAGCGGGGACCATTCCCTTGGGTTGGGAAACCCGACTTCTTCAAGATACTTCGGTCTTGTACCATAACAAAAGGTACCGGGCTTGAATTCAACGGGAACCTCCATCCATGGTTTTTCAGGAGGATTATAGTCTATCTTTACGAGCTCTTCCGGCTTTGGTGGTTTTGTTGGTTTAGTTGGTTTCGCCATTATCTCACTCCTTTTCTACTGGAATTCCAGCATCTTTCATTTTCTCCCTGAACTCATCCTCATATTCCTCGTATGTATGAACCTTAACCGGATAGTTCCATGGATTAACATGTCTCTTCATGCGGCTGTTATTGGCCAGGTTTCTTGTGGGACTGAGGAATACCCCTCCCATATGCATCAGTTTGCTGAAGGGGAAGTAGGCAAACAGGGAACTGATCAGAAACAGGTGAATATAGAAAATAACGCCGATCCCTGCGGGGATGTTAGGATTCAGAGTGGCCAACCCCAGGGTCAACTCCTTCACATGTATAATGTCAACCTTGAAAAAATACCGCATCAGGATACCCGATGTAGCGATACCCATAATAAGAAACAGCGGCAGATAGTCGGCAGGAAGGGAAATGTAACGAACCTGAGGGATAAAGACCCTTCTGAGAAAAAGATATGTCACGGCCAGCAACAGGATCACGCCGGTCATCAGGAGATGAGGAGTTCCTATCTGAAGAAAACCGTCAAGGCTGTCAATGATGTTTACAAAGAAAGGAACTGGTTGTGTGAAGAATCTCAGGTGCCTGATGATTACGATAAGCATTGACCAGTGAAATGCCAGACCTCCCAGCCAGAGCCACTTATTCGAACCATATACCAGCTTTGCCCCGTCGTCCCTCTGTTCGGTCTTCAGGTTTCTGAAAAGCGAACGGAATAACAGCACTTCCAGCGCCATTCTCCCGATAACGCCCATCGTGCCTGCCGGGCTTTCAAGTTTGCTGTACTTGATCCATGGAAGAGACTTCTCCTGGCCACAGGTTGTGGGGATATGGAAGGGCACCGGTGAACGGCTCCACTTTATGACGCGCAAAATTACTCCGAGTATAAATGTAGCAACAGCTGCATAGGGTATGATGGTTCCGAACAGAACATACAGGCCTGCCCCTTTTATTCCTGCCAGGGCAAGCAAAACGAGCACTATAACAACGAAAAAGGAAAGCAATGCGCCCATTTAGCAACCTCCTTTCACTTTTTATGATGTAAACTTTAAAAGCTTTTGATAGTCTATGTTAATCTTCCTGAATTTCTTTTACCAGATTTGCTCTCTGCAATAACCTGAAGGTCATCTTTTTAACCTCATTTGCCTTCAGATCGTAAACCTGCTCCCTGCATTTCATGTATACATCAAAGGAAACACGGACAAGATCGTCTATCCTGGACTCAAGTCTCAGCAGATCATCATACATTTGGTACTCACGAATCTCTCTTTGCAGCGATTCTCTGATCACTTTTTTCAGAAGGAAGATAAAGCCGATTGCCTCTGAGGGGGTAAAGTCCTGGATTGCCCTGACCCTGATAATGTTATCAAGAAAGGGAGAAACCTTGCCAGAACCGGCTTCCTCAAGAAGTTCATCAAACAGTTCCTCTATTCCCTCGGATATAGTATGTCCTACAGGATTTGCAAACTGATTTTTTTGTTTTTTCAAAAAACTTGAAGTATCAGAGGGATAGGTATCCACGATTAGGTCAAACCACTTTCTCAGTATGGCTGCTCTCTTCTCTGTAAGAAGACTTTTCAATTCCATAAACTTATATAGACCGCTCCTTTGGATATCAGATCAAAATCATTACAGACTTCTTGAATTCCATACGCGTAAGAGACTAAATGTGCTAATCAACAGTAGTCTGCTGCTACCTCTCCCGCCTTTTTAACATTTCCTGGCCACTTCCACCCTTGGAGCTATCTCTGCCTTAGAGTATTTTGTTCAAGGATGGTACCCCGGCAGACTCTACAGGGGGCACCCATCCTTAATTTAGACCGGGAATTATACGCAGCCGGTTGGTTTCGGCAATCCGGCATATCGACAGGCCTGCTTTGCAGGACCATCCGGGAATAGCTGATAAAGATATTTTGTGTTTCCCTTCTCCGGGCCCATGTTCTTCTTGATCTCTTTTACGAGAATCTTGATCATTGGAGCAATCTGGTATTTCTGATAATAATCCCTCAGGAAGTTGATTATCTCCCAGTGCTCATCCGTCAGCTCCTGGCCATCCTGATCAGCCATAATCTTGGCAAGTCCCGGAGTCCAGTCCTCAAGATTCTGCAGGTAGCCCTCTTCATCCACTTCAATCTGTTTGCCTTCAAACTCAATAGTCGGCATCTTTAAACCTCCTTATACTGTATTTTCTGGGAAAAATCCCGTCTGCTAACGTTAACTTTTTCAAGTTCACTAAAGGCAAAGGTTATAAACATTAATACACAAGCACCAAGATGGTCAAATTAAAAAAATTTATTATCTAATCATAAGTCTTTATTGTTATAATGACGTTGTCCTTACAGCTTTCAGTTATCCCTTTAAAGCACCCTCTCTGAGTTTTATAAAAATAAGCTTTGCGGATGGCACCCTGTCATCAGCCTGCCCTTTTTTTGGTAAGACCCTGTGCCTTCTCCAGTTATAATTCAGTATATTCTGAGTATAATCCTCATCCGGAATGAGCCCCCATGCCAGAGACCAGTCTTCCTTGCAGGCATATGTAAGGGCATCAACAAATGCCTCTCCGAGATTACGTCCGGTAGGGTCATATGCATAGACAGCCCCGCAAGGACAGACACCTCCCTGGAAGAATCCGAGATCCGTTGTAACATCATGAGGTCTTTCAAAGAACTCATGACAGAAAGGACACCTCGGTTCGCTCAGAACGCTCTTATCTTCTCTCTCTTTCATTTTTAAATGAACCGTTGATTATATAAACTCCTTTTTAAAGAAGTCAACTTACTATCAGTGGCTCTGCGAGCTCCCTTATTGTACGCTCTGTCAGCTCTCCGGCACAATAGACCTTAATTTTCGAGTTGTCATGAAGAAGCTCCCTGACAACTTCAGGCACCTTCACCTGCATTATCCTTTTAAGGCACTGTACTGTCAATAGGGCTCTCCCCCTGACTTTCGGATCCTTATCAACCAGGGCCCTCTTTAGCAGCCCTGCTGCAACATCCAATGGAACAGGTTTTCTCTCACTGATGCGACAGACGGCATAGAGAACACCTTCCCTGAATATCTCCTCATCAAAGAGCCCGATGATTATCGGGATAATGTCGTCGTAACTGTCAGGACAATGCCTTACTACCTCACCAAGCATCTCTATGGCAGACCACCCGATCCCGCCCGACTCCTCAGTGATAGACCATAGGAGTCTTTGAACAATAATCCTGCCCGCACCCGCGGATTTATCAGTGACCTCTTTGACGAGGGGGCCGATCGCCTCAATAGCACGCCAGGTCAGCATTGATTCCTTGTCATAGGAAAGGCTGATCAGTACGCTTATGGCTCGGGAATACTCTCCTGCCAGGGCAGAAAGCCCCCTTACATCACCCTTTACGAGCAGGGCGTTGACTCTTTTCTTAAGTTCCCTGTAGGACATATCCGGTTAAATATGAAAAGACAGGCTGTTGCATCATACAGAAGAGAGCCGCCTGCGGCTTTGTGCATGGTTGTGAGCCGCACTCAGCATACCCTCAACCCATTCTGGGCTGCCCAGGGCATGCAGGTGTGTATATGTTGCAAGGACATTCCTGTAAACAATCCCGTCTGACTTACCATCAATGCCCTTACCCCTGTTCATGGCAAAGACCATTTTAAGATTACTGTCATAATCCATAACCCTTGAATAATGAAACTCATGACCTTTTAAGGAAGTGCCCTTCTGAAAATAGGGATTATCCTCCTTCACCTCAACCATTGTGTATCCATGGGCCACAGGAGAAGTCTCCATTCTGAAGCTGATGGGCAGTATTGCAGTCATCGGGTATCTCTTTCCCCGAAACTCTATCTCCCTGCCAAGATACATAAGCCCGCCACACTCGGCATAAACCGGCAGGCCCTGCTCTACCGCATGCCTGAGGGAGGCCATAAACTTTTTATTCTCAGAAAGTGTTATGGCATTCGTCTCTGGGAACCCGCCGCCAATATACAGGGCATCAATATCCGGAAGAGACTCCTCGGTGATGGCACTTATCCCGACCAGTTCTGCTCCTGCACTCCGGAGGGCCTCTAAATTGTCAGGGTAATAAAACTGAAATGCCATGTCCTGGATGATGCCGATCCTTAAACTACGGGTTGCGGGTTGCGGGTTGCGGGTTGCGGGTTGGGAACTAAGAGTTGCGAGTTGCGGGGCACCACGGGCTATATCGAGGACCTTTTCGTAGTCCACGGCATCCCTGACAATCCTTCCCATTATCCCGATAGACTTCAGAACCTCAGGGTGCTCATGGTGGGGAGTAAGGCCCATATGCCTCTCTGGAAAACGCTCATCCTTCAGCCTTTGAATTGCTCCCAGTACCTTAACGGGTGTGTACTTCTCTACGGCTCCCCTTATTACAGTCTCATGCCTCCTGCCCGATATATTGTTGAGGATAATGCCCTTTAAATCAACCTCCGGGTCAAAGGCAATAACCCCCTGAATAATGGCTGCAAGAGTCCTTGTAACCTTTGTGCAGTCAACTATGAGAATAACCGGGGACTTCAGGAGTTTGGCAAGTTCCGCCGTACTAAAAGTGCCCTCCACATCCATTCCATCGTAAATTCCCCTGTTACCCTCTATCAGGGCACAGTCGGCACCATGGGAATGCAAAAGAAAGGATTGCAGGATTTTTTTATCCGGGAACAGATAGGGATCGAGGTTATAGCAGTTCGTATCTGCCGCAGATGCAAGCCATCCGGCATCAATGTAGTCAGGGCCTTTTTTAAAAGCACTTATCTTAAGCCCCGTGTCCTTAAAGACTTTAATAAGACCAAGGGAAAGGGTGGTTTTACCAGAGCCCCCTCTAAGCCCTGCTATAACCACCCTGGCAACAGTACTCGACATAAACTTGTCATTGATCATTATATTCCCAGTGCATTAAATGTATCAACTGACCAATGACTATGATTCCCGCAAATCATGCAGGAACTACTCCTTTGGCGGAATCTCTACAAAGCTCCCACCAAAGTAGGTAAAGATCAGCTCTCCGGCATCCATCAATTCCCTCAGAGCAGCCTTAACCTCACTCTTATCAATACCCTGGTCAGCAGCAACTTTCTTGAGAATATCACTCTGTTTTAACTTCTTCTTACCCGTGGACTTCTCTACCAGCTGATAGATTATCTTCTTGAGTTCTTCCTTTTCCATATTAACACCTCATTTCTAAAAATATTTAAATGATTTTAGGACACAGGCTTCTATGGCTAACACAGATATCTATCCATTTATGGATTCGGGGGGAGCAAGATCAGGCCTGCTCCCCACCTCAGCCTTTTAATATCTAAAACTCTGTTGAATCCGTGTTCAGCTGTGACCTGAAATGGTTTACCACTTAAATGTGGCAGCCATCCTCCATGTTTCACGTGCAAATGTAAAGTCATCAACATGCTGCAGCGTGAACTCAAGGCCTGTTATCTTAAAGAACTTCTCCCATCCGATCCTCTCAACCCACTCTCCGACTCTCTCATGCTTCCTTGCACCGGCTGCATAGGTCTCGAGTATCATCCTCACAGCCGCTACTGTCTCATTCCACCTTGGAGGGGTGTTGGGGAGCCAGGGAATTGCGAGCTTTGAAAACTTCGGATTACTTCTCAGGTTTGAGACCTTACCGCCTATAACGATTGCGATACCGTCGTTCTTGGGGTCGGCAATCGGCATGGCAGGGCAGACTGAGTAGCAGTTACCACAATACATGCACTTCTCCAGCTTTATCTTCACACTCTTCTTCTGTGGATCCGGACTGATGGCGCTTGTAGGACATGAAGCAATAGTGGAAGGAATCTCACACATGTTCTTTATCCTGTCATGCTCAATCCTCGGCGGGGTCTTGTGCACACCAACAAGGGCGATGTCTGAACAATGAACAGCACCACACATGTTAACGCAACAGGCCACAGCGAGTCTGACCTTGTTGGGCAGGGTCTTCGTGGTAAAGTAGTCACCAAGATCATCCATCAGGGCCTTAACAAGTCCGGATGCGTCTGTTGCTGCTGAGTGACAGTGCACCCAACCCTGTGTGTGGACAACGTTACTTATCCTGGGCCCGATACCACCAATCAGAAAGTCCTTATCAGTAAGGGCCTTCATCAATGGCTCTACCTTGGACTCGGCATCCACCATAAACTCAACATTGTTTCTTGTTGTAAAACGGAGATGACCATCACAATGTGCATCTGCAATGTCACACATATCCTTTATTGTATCGGTGGAGAGCAATCTTGGAGATGCAACCCTGACCGTCCATATCTTGTCTCCGCTTTCAGCAACATGAACCATATGCCCGGGGCCTAACTGCTCATGATATTTCCACTGCCCGTAATTCTTCTTTATCACAGGGGGCAAAAACTGCTCATAATGCGGTGGTCCAATGTCTGTTTGTCTCTGTGGTAATTCTGACATAACAACCTCCTTGATTATAGTTTATTATTTTTCTGTAAATTTAATTCTTTTATACTTACAGCCTTACTTCTCTATATCCTCTTCAGACCAGAAGAAGAACGGATCCCTTCTTGGCTCCTTGACCATTGCAGGCTGCGGCTTAAGCCCGACTTCTTTCAGGAAGGTCGTGAAGCTCAGTCTCTCGATCAGCTCTCCAATTCTTTCACGGTTCTTCCCGTACTCATCCCACCATTCCCATATCTTGTCAACAAGCTCAAAGAGTTCAGTGTATGGTGGCTCCATCTTCATAAACGGCACAATAACCCATGACATAAGGGCTCCTGTAACGATTGGCGCCTTGCTGCCAAGGAGAATCGTTGCACCCTTTTCAGTGCCTGGCCTTAATGCCTTTGTCATCTTTGCTATACAGTGCATACACCTGCTACAGTCTTCATTGTCTATCTTAAACTCACTGCCGTCCCAGCTTATGCACTCTGTGGGACACATATCAACTATCTCTTTCTGGATGTCCATACCGCCCTGGGCGTAGTTCTTTACCTCACCCTGGTCTATCCTTATATCACCCCTCCATGTTCCGATAATGGACATGTCGGCACGGGCAATGGATGCAATACAGTCTACAGCGCAACCTGCAACCTTGAATTTAAACTTGTACGGGAATGCAGGCCTGTGCATCTCATCCTGATAGTGCTGTGTAATCTCATTGGTTATTGACATTGCGTCGATGTTGGCCCACTCACACCTGGCAGCACCAAGACAGCAGCTTGGTGTTCTCACAGCGGATCCGGAACCTCCAAGGTCCCAGCCCTTTGATGAAAGCTCTGCAAATATGGGTTCGAGGTTCTCTGTCTTTGTCCCCAGCAGTATAATGTCACCTGTGGAGCCATGCATGTTCGTAAGACCACTGCCGTACTTGTCCCATACCTCACATATCTCCCTGAGGGCCTTTGTTGTGTAAAAGAATCCGGAAGGCTGGTTTACCCTGACAGTATGAAAGTGTGCTACTCCGGGAAACTGATCAGGTATATCGGAATATCTTCCTATAACCCCTGCTCCATATCCCCTGACTCCAACGATACCACCGTGTTTCCAGTGAGTTACCTTCTCCTTGTAGGAGAGTTCAAGCAGTCCAAGCAGATCCTGGGCATAGTCTGAGTGTTCAGCAGCCCTTTTAATCTCCTTGACAAAGCTCGGAAAGGTGCCTTTCTCAAGTTCATCAAGTAAAGGTGTCTGATGCTTCATGCTCATAATTTCCTCCTCCGTTAAGATTTTCTTTAAAAGACGTTACGACATTTAGTTTAAAGAATTTAAAGAGAAAAGACCTTCTATAAAAGGCACTAAAACCATAAAACAGTTTGAATAGATTGGTCAAATTAAAAAAATTTATTCACAAATCATGAAATCTTATCCATGAAACCTCAATCAATGGCGCCCCCTAGAGGATTCGAACCTCTGACACCAGGATTAGGAATCCTGTGCTCTATCCTACTGAGCTAAGGGGGCATATTTTAAATGACGATTTATACCAAACAACGTTTTCATAAATTGTCAAAGATCTTCCTGACAGCGTCTTCAGGCGTCTCAGCCCTTATTACACCGTCAATATCCCAGGTCTCTATCCCAACAACCGGTTTTTTCAGTTGCAGGGAGAAGGCAATCTCAGAGAGGGTCCCGTATTGACCACCGATAGCAACAAGGGCATCGGCAGTGCGTGCAATGATAACATTTCTGCCGATTCCCAGTCCAGTAGCCACAGGAACGTCAATAAAGGGATTGGCGTGCCCCTTATCATCCTGGGGAAGCACACCGAGGGTGAGGCCACCGGCCTCCTTTGCCCCTTTAGCCGAGGCCTCCATAATTCCACCAAGCCCGCCGCATAACAGGACAGCCCCACGCTCTGCTATCAATCTTCCCACATCCTCCGCCATCAAGAGGAGTCCTCTTTTAACCCGCCGCCCGCCTATTACAGCAATAACTCTCTTCATTGAGAGATTCTATCATTAGTACAATGTTTTTTTCCTCTTTTAGCGCATGGAGCAAAGCGCATGGCGCAGAGCGTTAAAGACAAAGCGTAAGGAGCCCCGTGTCCTCCATCACTCCATCACTCCATCCCCAATTTTGGGTATAATACTTGATAAAACTCACGGATTGTTATATGTTGTTAAAGAGGAGGCGACAATGCAGATTGAAGAGATCACCATGGAGGAGTTTAAAAAGGGGCTGAAGAAGACAAAGACCCTGATAATCCCCTTTGGGACTGTTGAAGAGCATGGCAGACACCTTCCGCTCAGCACAGACACTATTATAGCGGTTGAAGTACTCAGGCTGGTGGAGGATAAGAGAAAGGTCTTTATTGCACCGCCGCTACATTATGGTGTCTGCACCACAACAAGGCTCCATCCAGGCACCATCTCCATCACCCCGGAGACACTGAGGAGGATAACCCTTGATATGGTGAGGGACTCATTCCAAAAGGGCATTAAAAATTTCATACTTATATCAGGTCACGGCGGCGGACTCCATATGAATGCCCTCAAGGAGGTAGCCGAGATACTGGTTGAAGAGATCAAGGGGATCAGGATTGCCGTTGTCTCCCCGTACGAATTATTATGGAAAGAGCTCTCCGGGATAGCAGAGACCGAAAACGATTCTCATGCAGGAGAGATAGAGACCTCCGTGATGCTCGCTCTCAGGCCTGAACTCGTGAAGGGTACTTCTAAAGAGGAATACCCCTCATTCCCCAAACCTCTGGTGGTAAAGGACAAGCTCAAATACTGGCCCGGCGGTGTATGGGGAAATCCCGGGAAGGCCTCGCGTGAAAAAGGAGAGCAGGTTATAGCGCTGATTCTTGAAAAAATAATAGATATAATAGATATGATAGAGAAATGAAGGGAGCAACCACCCTCTTTCTCATCCGTCACGGCCATACAGTAGGCGGTGAAGAAAAGAGATACAAGGGACATATCGACGTCGAGCTGTCGGAGACAGGGGAGAGGGTTATACAGAGACTCACGGAAAATCTGCAGAGGCTTGATCATACCCTGGACGCCATCTACTGCTCTGACCTCAAACGGGCTACAAAAAGTGCCGCAATACTCTCTGACCCCCTGGGGCTGAAACCGGTTGTGATCCCCGAGTTAAGGGAGCGGAGTTTTGGCAGGTGGGAGGGGATGAGCTTTGAGGAAATCTCAGAAGAGTATCCCGGGGAATTCGGGAAATGGAAGGCAGACCCCCTGAAGTTCAGCCCACCTGACGGGGAGAGCACTCTTGAGGTGAAGGAACGCACCTTGAGCGCAGTCAACGGCCTGTTGAAAAGACATCAGGGAGAGACGTTTTGCATTGTGGCACATGGTGGCGTAAACAGGATTATTCTTTGTCATTTTATGGGGTTACCGCTTAAAAACATCTTCAGGATAGATCAGGATTACGGATGCCTGAACATCATTGAAATATATGAAGACGGTTTTCCGGTCATCAAACTCTTGAACGGAGCCGCAGAATGCCTGCCCCAAAGAGCCGGGAGTTGACGTGATTGAGAGAGATGCCCTTGAAAAATATTTGATAGAGACCTATGAAGGCGCAAGACTCATCAGGTTTGAACGTCTTGGGTCAGGGGTGCATGGCACGGGATTTTCTCTTATATTTGATACCTCCGGGGGACGAAGAGAATACGTCATTAAAAGCCTTGCAACAGAGGGCCTCGGGCACGATTATCCATCTGACAGGGCAGCAGTCTTTCTCCTTGCATTTAACGAATATGGAACCCTTCCCGAGCATATAAAACCGGTTGATGTGATCTCCCTGCAAACTGACGGCTCTGTAAAGTCGATCAGCGGAGGACAGGAGTACTTCCTCCTGATGGAGACGGCCGAAGGGGTTAATTACTTTCATGACCTCAAGGAGATGAAACAAAAAGAAGCACTTGACAGGGAAGACAGGGAAAAAATCCTGGCACTGACCAATTACCTAAAGGATATCCACTCCGTCAAAAAAGAGTCCAGAACCCTCTACTGGAGGAAACTGCGGGACACGGTAGGCCACGGCGAATGTCTTATGGGTGTCTTTGACTCTTACCCTGACGGGGTTATAAGCTATCAGGATATGGCGGAGATAGAGAAACTCTGCGTGGATTGGCGGGCAAGATTAAAACCTCTTCACAGGAGGCTCTGTCAGGTACACGGAGACTTTCATCCCGGCAATATATGGTTTAACAACAGCAAGTTTGTGCTTCTGGACCGAAGCCGCGGACCCTGGGGAGAGGCAGCAGACGACGTGACTGCGCTGACAATAAACTATATCTTCTATTCAATCATGTACTTCAACCATGTAAAGGACGTCTTCCTTGAGGCACTGACCCTCTTTTACAACAACTATATAGAGGCTGTGGAAGATGAAACCATACTGTCGGTTGTTGCTCCCTTTTATGCATTCAGGGGCGCTGTGGTAGCACACCCTGGATTCTATCCCCAACTGACCCTTGAGCAGCGCATGACTATATTCCGGTTTGTTAAAAATATACTCGCATCCGGAAAATTTGAGCCGGACAGGGTAAATGACTACCTTGCCTGATGTGTTAAAATTCGTTCAGGCTAAAAAATGCCTTTATATAAACAGAGAGATGCTGAATCAAGTTCAGCATGACAGATAGAGATTTTAAGGTCACTAAACAGAGTCTGTGTATAAAGTCAGTCTCTCTATCTGTCATTCCGGCAGTTCTTAAGCCGGAATCCAGTGTTTTCAATGCTTTCCAGATGCCCCGGATGTATCTGGGGCATGACGACATAAAGACATTTATACACAAACTCTAAATACCCTCAGGAGGAAGAGAAGATGAGAAAGGCAAAGATTGAAAGAAAGACAAACGAAACCGATGTCAGCGTTGAGATAAAGATTGACGGAAAGGGAGAACACGAGATCAACACATCCATCCCCTTTGTCGACCATATGCTCTCACTCATGGCCCACCACGGCCTTTTTGACCTTAACTTAAAGGCAACCGGAGACATAGAGGTAGACTACCACCACCTGATGGAGGATATCGGCATCACGATCGGCAGCGCCATAAACAAGGCACTCGGAGAAAAAGAGGGCATAAGGAGATACGGTTTTGCCAAGATCCCCATGGATGAAAGCCTTGCAGAGGTGGTCATAGACCTGAGCGGCAGGTCATACCTTATTTATAAGACACCACCGTCAAAGGGCAGCCTCAGGGACCTTCCCGTGGCACTGTTTGAGGATTTCTTCAGGGCGCTCTCCACTCATGCAATGATGAATCTACACATAACAGTACAGTACGGAAGGGACCTGCATCACATCTACGAGGCCATTTTCAAGGCCTTTGGAAGGGCACTGAATGATGCCACTGCAATGGAGGGAGGGAGAAAAGGGGTTCCTTCTACAAAGGGAAAACTCTGAGCGACTTCTTGATTATATTAATAAATGGTGCCGAAGGGGGGAGTCGAACCCCCACGGAGTTGCCCCCACAAGACCCTGAACCTTGCGTGTCTACCAATTCCACCACTTCGGCATTTAAAAAAGACTATTTTACCATATTATACCCAGACACAGGGATAAAAAACCTCGATTATCGGAAGGAAGCGATATGATGGAGTCTGAACGGTTTTATTTTGTCGTAAAATGAAACCGGATGTTTCATAGACAAAATACCTCGGAGTCCCGGCCGGATGCCGGAACGAGAATGAGTGAAGACTCTGTCATATCGCTTCCAACAACCATTTACCACATATACACGCGGGTTATTATAATATCCATACCGTCAAACTATTGTCAATACTTTCGGCCCCTTTTGTCTCCATGCCTGAGATGCCGCACAGCCATTGGAAGCACAAGCCCTGACATTTTTTACCACTGACTCACCACACCCATAACAGCCCTCTGACACTCTGCAGCCGCCTCTTTCAGCCTCCATCTCCTTCTGTCCCTGTCCTCTACCATATTGCTTATACCCCTTATCTCCAGAAAGGGCACACCGTAAAGCATACAGATATGGGCCACTGATGCACCCTCCATGTTCTCGCATATTGCCCTGTATCTTCTCTGCAGCTCCGCTGCCCTTTCTGCAGTGCCTGTTACAGTGGAGAGCGTGACAAAGGGGCCCTTTCCGGGATTAAAAGAGAGTTTTTTCAATATCCTGCAAGCCTTTTTTACGGGCATGGAGTGTATGGGGATTTTATTAAAGAGATTTCTTTTGGGCCTCTTTGCATTAAGACCCGGTCCGGGATTTGATAAAAGCGGGATCCCCATACCCCGCATATCCATAAATCCAGATGGTGTGACAACCCCTTCATCACCGTATATCTCCTGGTCGGCAACTGCAATGCCACCCACGCTGATACCCGAATCAGGATACGCACCACCAACACCAAAGTTTATGATTATTTCAGGCCGGAACTTCTCCAAAAAGAGTGTGGCTGCATGGGCGGCATTGGTCTTTCCCACACCAGAGGCTACAAGCACAAGACACCTGCCCCGGAGGAGGCCCCTGTAGAAAATCAGCCCGCCATACTCCACCTGTCTCCTGCGGGAGAGATTTTTTAAGACTTCTTCATGTTCAAACTCTACTGCACAGATAAGACCTGTCATGGCGTATAGGTTTTTATTTGCATGAAATCCTGCCCCCTTACCCTTTGGCAACAGGGGTTACATGTTGACTATCTTACTGGATTGGGTAAATAATATGCCATTACAGTTGATAACCCAAAATAGCGATGGGAGATGGATTTATAAAAATGCTTGCGAAACTTAAAACACAGAGACACTGAGACACAGAGAACAGTCTGAAGAGGAGGCCTCATGAGTGAGTTAAAGAAGATGTACCGTACAATTGTGGAAGACCCCTTTCCATCAGATATGACCATCAAATTCGGAGACCAGACCCTTACTTACAGAAAAAAAACCTGGAAGATTCCGGATGCCTCCACCGGCAAGGTGGTTGAAAAAGGGCTCCGTTACGGTGAAAACCCTGACCAGCCTGCAGCACTCTATGAACTTGCGGGCGGCAACCTCGTTCTTGCCGGGTGTGAATTTATCAGTCCCGGTAACGGCCTTGTAAGCAGCATCACTGAAGAGGATATGATACAGGCCGGTAAACATCCCGGAAAGACCAATCTCACAGACATTGATAATGCCCTTAACATCCTCAAGTTTCTGACAAAGAGTCCGGCCGCAGCAATAATGAAGCACAACAACCCATGCGGAGTTGCCTGCGGAGACAGCCTTGTTGATGCCTATGACAAGGCAAACATGGCGGACAGGATTGCAGCCTTTGGGGGCTGCCTTGTTGTAACCCGGGCAATGGACAAGGCAACGGCAGAGCTTGCGAGTGAAAATTATCTGGAGGTAGTTGCTGCACCTGATTTTGAAGACGGGGTTGTCGAGATACTTGCAAAGAGAAAAAACCTGAGGATCGTGAGGATAAGGAAGATTTACGAGCTGCAGAAATACATGGATTTGCCGGTAGTTGAATTCAAGGCACTCATTGACGGTGGCCTCATAGTTCAGCAGTCCCAGATTAACAGGATACGTTCAAAAGAAGATTTTCAGCCTGCCGGGACTGTTTATAAAGGCGGGGAGTACGTTATCAACCGTATGCCGACAGAGAGGGAGTATGAAGACATGCTCTTTGGATGGCATGTAGAGCAGGGAGTCACCTCAAACTCTGTTCTGTTTGTCAAGAACGGTGTAACCGTAGGCATCGGCACAGGAGAGCAGGACAGGGTTGGCGTGGCAGAGATAGCAGTATTCAAGGCATATACCAAACACGCAGATGCACTCTGCTTCCGCCGCCATGGGATACCATACAAACAGTTTGAACTCGAGGCAAAACAGGGCAAGCGCGACCGTAAGGTCCTTGAGGAAATAGACGAAGAGACGCGCAGGGCAAAAGGTGGTCTTATCGGGTCCATAATGGTCTCGGATGCCTTCTTTCCCTTCCGCGACGGGGTGGATGTCGGAATAAAAGAGGGCGTCACCGGTGTTGTCCAGCCCGGAGGTTCCGAGAGGGACTATGAGATAATCACTGCCTGCAATGAAAGCAACGTGACAATGGTCTTTACAGGACAGCGGTTGTTCAAGCACTGATAATCAATGAGCCGACCATGAAAAAAGCTACCCGATGCGTACACAGCGGCACGTACAGGGACAAGAAGACCCGTGGAGTAAATACTCCTGTATTTACCTCCACTTCCTTTGAATATCTGGACAGGGACTACACTGTATATCCACGATACTTCAATACACCCAATCAGCGGGTCGTTGTCGACAAGCTGTGCGCACTGGAAAACGCAGAGGACGGATTAATCTTCAGCTCGGGGATGGCGGCAATCAGCACGGTGCTGCTTACATTCCTCAGCAGCGGTGATCATGCCGTTCTTCAGGAGGATATATACGGAGGCACTCACCATTTTGTAACTGCAGATTTTAAAAGATTCGGAATTGATTACACTTTTGTATCCAATAATGCTGAAGACATTGAAAAAGCAATAAGAGAAAACACCAGGATTATCTTTATTGAATCCCCATCCAACCCCCTGCTCAAGATCACTGATATAAGGGCAGTGGCCAAAGCGGCAAGGACGAGGAATATAATCTCGGCCATTGACAACACCTTTGCAACACCGATCAACCAGAACCCTCTGGACATGGGCATTGACATCGCAATTCACAGCGGCACCAAGTATCTGGGCGGACACAGTGATATATGCTGCGGCGCTGTTGTGAGCAAAAAACACTTGGTTGAAGAAATAAGGAGTTCAGCCACCAACTTCGGCAGCAGCCTGAACGCATATGCCTGCTCCCTGCTTGAAAGAAGCATGAAGACTCTCGGCATCAGGGTGGAAAAACAATGCAGTAACGCACATGAGATTGCAGAATCCCTGCTGAACAATTCAAGGATCAGGAAAGTCTATTATCCCGGACTGAAAAGCCATCCGGGTCATGATACAGCGAAAGGTCAGATGAAGGGATTCGGCGCTATTGTATCCTTTGAAGTGAACGAAGAGAAGACGGAACCGTCTGAATTCGTCAGGAGACTAAAGCTTATCAAGCCTGCCGTCAGTCTCGGAGGAGTTGAAAGCATCATCTGCTCCCCTGCAGCCACCTCACATGAAAAACTGACTGATGAAGAACGTGCAGAGCTGGGGATAACAGATACCCTATTCCGCCTGTCCGTTGGAATTGAAGACTCTGCAGACCTTTTAACGGATATTGAAGAGGCTTTGGGATAGATTGCCTGCTCAGGCATGACCGGGTAAATAGTTCCTGTTTCAGAGAGAATTTCGTGCAAATCAAGGCCTGAATCCAGTGATAAATGGTTGTTGGAAGCGACGGCAATTTAATCTGGGATGTGGAGCTCTGTTTATTATAATAAAAGACCAAAGTGTTTTACTAAGAAAATCGGAGAAATACTTATTAAATTGATAATAATAAGCGATAAATATAAATAACCATGGGAATTCATTAAATAAAGGACTTGACGTTAAACAGAGAAACTGATATTGTTATCATATGATAACAATATATAATCTCAGGAGTTATTGTTGCTTCATAATGCACAGATTGGATTATTTCTTGTTACCCTCAAGGAAGCAATAAACAATGGAAACTTTGTGGTAATTCAAAGGGAGAAAAACAACGAATTCTTAGCCCTCACCGGCATGACACCTCAAGAAAGAGAGAATGTAATATTAACCCTTCAGACAAATGACTATAGGAGCGGACCTGAAGAAGATCGTGGTAATCCTGGGGAGAAAGACATATGGAAATTCGAGAAAAAATATCTTGGTAGAGACATTTATATTAAGTTCAAACTAATCCTTAAAGAAGCGCGATAAAACAAAAAACAAACAGTAAGAGGTAGAAATGCCCCGAATCTATTGGTTAAAATAAGAAGCGTGGGAAGCGCAATAACCAAAGAAAGGGGCATTTCAAGTGAGCAAAATATCTAAA
>JAYWMQ010000015.1 GCA_035873375.1 Nitrospirota bacterium
CGTATATGCCCCTTCCAGTATTCCTCTTTCTCTCCCTCTCTTGACCCTTTCTTTGCCATGACTCGCCTCCTTATTTTTGATTGGCTTATCATGGCATCTCTTACCTCTTCCTGGGAAGATGGGCTTTATTTGACGCTTACGATTCTATGAGCATTGGAGATAACGGTATTATTGTCACTTCAGGAACTGTTGGGCTTACAGCTCGCAAAAAAGCAGAACAACTGAAGGACAAAACCATCGGCTTTATTGATGGTCAACAATTTGTTGATTATCTTTTTCAATCGCTGGACACGATGTCGCAGGATGCCCTGAACACATTTGGTTTGACTACGAACATTGGGTTTATGTAAAGATAACTACATATGATTGATATTCCGGCTGATCTGACAACGCATTACGATGTGTGCCTCAATAGAGAAAATGTCCCTTGCAAACAGAAAGGGGGGTCAGGTCTCAACATTCAACATTTCCTGTTGTCGTTGCCATCTTTTCAGGCTTTTTCTTTCCGATTTTCTGGTGTTATTAGCAGCATTCTTGAAAGATAACCGAGGCTTGGCTATGGTCGAATGTTGAATGTTGAGACCTGACCCCTCCTTAGGCCAAGAATTATTGAGGCAATGGAGATAGGATTTCGAAGATGTTAATTTATGATTCAAGGGCTGGCCCAATCTTTCTCTCACATAGGTCAAACAAACACAGGAGCTTTTGTTCTCTGTGCCGAGTTGCCGCATTCAACCGGCCCGGGACTTGAACAATGGCATCAACTCACGTTTTTACATAGTATGGGGCAGGCATTATTCGCGGGTCGCCCCCTTATCTTCCGTTAACTTTACAAGTACCAATTAAAAGGAGGCATGAACAATGAACAAAACACTTATTAAACTCTCTACAATGATTGTTATGTTACTGATGCTCGTATCCTGCGCACATCTCAGAACCGATAGTTCATCATCAATGGTAAGTGAAAATGATATCTGCCCGGTTGATATGCCGGAATACAATCCGACACCGGCTCAGGTAGAAAAAGACAAGATACTTTCGTTACTTGCTTATGCGGTTGTATTAAAAGATTGGCAGCAGAGCAAGAGTGAAAGCAGAGGATACAACATTGGATCAGTGCTTGTGGATGAAAATGACAACATTGTATGTTGGGCAAGGAATTCCGTGAATATAACCAAAAATAATACCCAGCATGGTGAAGTCCGCCTGATGCTTAACTACCTTAATAATGTTTCGGATGTTTTCAGCCTTCCAGCTTACAAGCTTTACACGACCCTGGAGCCATGCGCCATGTGTTCGGGGATGATGACCCTCAATAAACTCTATCTGACTGTGTATGGACAGAAAGATCACGGCTATGGAGATGCTATACAACGTCTTGAGCTTGACTCAACCTCCTGCGGTGGTTTTTCTCCGTATCCAAGATCCGTGATTTCTGTTATAACCCAGGCTGATGTTCCTGAAATGCTTGATAAAGCTTATCTAAATTCCGGCATTTCGAGCATTACAGAATGGTTGGCGACCGATCAAGCAAAAGAGATTTTCAACTATGCAGCTCAGGAACTGGGCAGCTACAAACCTCAGTATCCTGAGAATAAAGAGATACTTCAGAAGGCTTTAGCTTTTCTGCAAGGAGTTCCGGAAAAATTTGCCGGTTTCCTGTATGATGTTAGTTGTCCGGTAACAAATTAAAAACACCAGCAAAAAAAACTGGAACATCTCCGGGGTCAGCCCTTGAATCGTGAAGAAAAGCTTTCAATCCTCAATATACTCCAGAGGGTGTGAAATGCAGAACTGTTCTTTATGCTTAATGCTTCTTGATGAAAGACACACGTTTGCCAAGCGCGAGGGCTTGAAAATCATACTCCATTACGGTATGATTAAGGAGGTACCTTAACAGTATCAAAGCGTGCTGAAGACCCTCAATCCGCTGTGGTCTTCGGTCTTTGTCGTTATAAACCAAGGAGGTGGGGAAATGTTTGCTTTAGATAGAGAAAAGATAATTGACAGTTTACGTGACTTGCCAGAAAAAACTACAATTGAAGCAGCAATGGAGCGTTTATATTTGCTTGCAAAAATTGAAAAAGGTATCACACAAGCAGATGAAGGTCAATGTATTTCTCATGAAGAAGCAAAAGAAAAGATGAAAAAATGGCTCAGATAAAATGGACACCTCAATCTCTGGATGATATTGAAGCAATAGCAAGTTTTATAGCAAGGGATTCAAGTTATTATGCACGAATGTTTACAACAAAAGTATTTGAGGCAGTAGATCGCCTGGAATTATTTTCTGAATCTGGACGGATTGTTCCAGAATTAAATCGTAAAGAGATCAGAGAAGTTTTCTTTGGTAATTACAGAATAATTTATAGAATAAAAGATGAGTTGATAGAGATACTCACGGTTTATCACGCTGCAAGATTGCTTGATGTTAACAAAATAGAAAACTTGTTATAGCAAACCTTTAGAATGGACAGGCAAAGCCTGTCACTTACGATAGCGGACCAGACCGGGCAGAGGCGGGAGTTCATAGACACAGGTAGGGGACTTACTATTGACTACACTGACTATTAACTACGTTTCCTTGTTATTCTTTTAGATACAACAAAGGTGGAAACTCCTACCTGACATGCAACCTCTGCCCAAAAAACATGAGATGTGATCCCTCCTTAGGTAGTTGTCAAACCACCATCTACATTCATAATGGCTCCGGTAATCCATTTGGCCTGGTCCGAGGCAAGAAATGCTGCTATTCCGCCCAGGTCATCAGGCTCTCCAATTCGTCCCAGGGGATAAATCATCTTTATCATTTCTGAAAACTTATCCATATCCTGTGACAGCCGTTTGAGATTAGACCGAACCAGTTCCGTATTAACCGTTCCCGGGGCAATGGCATTTACCCTTATTCCTTTTCGTCCTAATTCGCAGGCCAGGGCTTTTGTGAGAGAGTCAAGTGCACCCTTGGTTAATGAATATGCAGTTGACGGTCTTAGCGGGGACATTTTGTGAGAAAAATAGGATGAAATGTTTATGACATTTCCTTTTCTCTTTTCAAGGGCCGGCAGTAACCGTTGGGTCAGTACAAACGGTGCCTTAATATTTAAATTTATATGTGCATCCAGCTCATCCATTTCAACTTTATCAAATGGTGTGAACCGGGCAAAGCCGGCATTGTTTACCAAAACATCTATTTCAGGATAAATTCCGGTAATCTTGCGGGCGAGTTCGGCTATTGAAGATATATCAGACAGATCAGCGGATAACCATTCAATCTTCCGGCCGTATGCAGAAAGTCCTGCTGCTGCCCTCTCTAATTTTTTTTCATCTCTGGAGATGAGTAAAACATCAGCTCCATTTGAAACAAATGCTTTGGCTATACCGAATCCGATGCCGTCGCTCCCCCCTGTGATTACAGCCTGCCTGTCAGACAATAAATCCATCTCATCCCTCCTCTTTTCCGGTACTGGCATATGTTTTTGGATTGCTTTTCGAAAGTATATCATATTGCCGCCTTTCAATTTCAAATTGACCTCACTAACGGGAATGAACAGTCGTTTTCCCATGATATTTAGTGAAAATGCAATTGCCGTGATTGACAGAGTTGAGGACGGGGGCTTAAAATACTAAGCTTTTCCCGTGTTCAGGTTAAAACCCCGAGGTAAACCTGATACTGAAGGCTTGCTACAGGAACCAGATCAATGAAGAGTACACTCATTCGCATTAACGGTCTGCGCTGGGATAACCTGCGCGGCGATTTTTACGGCGGCCTGACTGCTGCGGTGGTAGCCTTGCCGCTTGCCATGGCCTTTGGTGTGGCCTCAGGGGCAGGATCTGTGGCCGGGCTGTATGGAGCTATTTTTGTGGGCCTCTTCGCCTCTCTGTTCGGGGGCACTCCCAGCCAGGTTTCCGGTCCAACCGGTCCCATGACCGTGATGATGGCAAGTATCTTTGTTCAGTATACCTCCTATGACCCGGTGGCCGGGCCTGCCCTGGCCTTTACCGTGGTGATAATGGGCGGGGTTTTTCAGATACTTTTCGGCGTATTCCGACTGGGCCGCTATATCAATCTGGTTCCACATCCGGTGATATCCGGTTTTATGAGCGGTATCGGCGTGATTATAATCCTGCTGCAACTGGGTCCCCTCATAGGTCATGCCACGCCAGGGGGCCCGCTGGATGTGGTGCGGGCACTTCCGGCAATGGTAACAGATATTAACGTCAACACACTGGTACTTGGCCTGCTCACCCTCATGATCGTTTATCTGCTGCCTGCCCGTATCAACCGTATTGTTCCGGCTCCGCTGCTTGCACTTGTAGCAGGAACAGTGGCGCTGATACTCTTCTTCCCCCCTGGCGCTGCATCTACGCTTGGAAACATTCCGACCAGCCTTCCGGTTCCCCACCTTCCGGTCATGAATTGGAAGCTGCTGCCGGATATGATAAAATCAGCGCTGATCCTGGCAGTACTGGGAAGTATAGACTCGTTGCTGACATCACTTGTGGCAGATAACATGGTACGTACACACCACGACTCCGACCGGGAGTTGATCGGCCAGGGGATTGGAAACACAGTGGCAGGTATTTTTGGAGGACTTCCCGGGGCAGGGGCCACGATGCGCACTGTGGTAAACATACGTGCAGGTGGACGTACTCCCATCTCAGGGGCCTTGCATGCCATTGTACTGCTGACCGTGGTTCTGGGTGCAGGGTCTTTGGCAAGTTACATCCCCCATGTGGTGCTGGCAGGAATCCTGATAAAGGTGGGCACGGATATCATTGATTGGGACTTGCTGAAGCGGGTCCGTCAGGCACCCCGCACCGGTGTTATGCTGATGTTTACCGTGTTGTTCCTCACTGTTTTTGTAGACCTGATTACATCTGTGGCCGTGGGTATGGTTGCCGCAAGCCTCCTGCTGGTTCACCGTATGGCTCAACTGCAGCTGAAGAACATCCGGGTTATCACGGATCCGGACGATGAATCGCCTTTGTGCGAGGAGGCCATGACCATCATAAAGGCTGCCGGAGGACGGATTCTGCTCTATCACCTGAGCGGCCCCCTCAGCTTTGGGGCTGCCAAGGATATGGTCCGGCGTTTGGCCCTGTTTGAGAGCTATGATGCCCTGGTGCTGGATTTCGCCAATGTGCCGACCATTGACTTTACTACGGGAATAGCGATTGAGGATATGATACATGATGCCCAGAATTCGGGCCGTCACGTCTTCCTGTCAGGGGCTCAGCCACCGGTGCGGGATATTTTACAGCGGCTGGGGGTTTTCCGTCTGCTGAAGGAGGAACATGATTTTAAGCGCCGGTTATATGCATTAAAGCAGGCAGCCCGGCTGATTGGTGCAGATGAGATACAGAGTGCTGAGCTCTCATGAATTCAAGAAGAGCAGCAATCACCCGTAAAGGGGTGGCAGGTGCCGGTAAATTTCAATCATGGATATAAAAGAGATTCAGAAAAGGCTCAGGGATTTTGCGGAAGAGCGTAACTGGGAGCAGTTTCACAGCCCCAAGAACCTGACCATGGCCCTGTGTGCCGAGGCTGCTGAGCTCCTTGAGCTGTTTCAGTGGCTTACTGAGGAGCAGTCAAGGGAGATTGCTGACTCTGAGGGGGATATGGCACGTGTAAGGGAAGAGGTTGCCGATGTCTTTATCTATCTTGCAAGACTGGCGGATAAGCTGGGCATTGACATTGAGGAGGAAGTCTTTAAAAAGATGGCACTGAATGAGAAAAAATACCCTGTGGAGCTGTCAAGGGGCAATGCCGTAAAATATAACAGGAGACAGGAAAGAAAGGGCACTTAAACTTAATCAGGGAGGCTTATATTATGTTTATGCCGCTTATCAGGAAGAGGAGAAGCATCAGAAAGTTTCTGAATAAGGATGTGGAGGCTGAAAAGGTCGATCAGCTTGTTGAGGCAGCGCTTCGCGCCCCTTCATCAAGGGGGCTCAATCCATGGGAATTCATTATTGTTACGGAAAAAGGGCTGCTTGAAAAACTTTCAAAGGCAAAAAAGCACGGCTCGTCTTTCCTGGATAATGCAGCGGTTGGGGTGGTCGTATGTGCTGATCCTGAAAAATGTGACGTCTGGATTGAAGACGCCTCCATAGCTTCCGCATATATCCAGCTGGCCGCAGAGTCTCTGGGGCTGGGGAGCTGCTGGGTGCAGATCAGGGACAGGTTACATGATAAAGGCAATATGGCAGAAGAGTATGTTTCCGGGCTCCTGAACATACCCGGAAACCTCAGGATAGAATCCGTTATTGCCATAGGATATCCTGATGAGAAAAAGCCTCCACACAGCCGGGAGGAACTGCAATATGAAAAAGTGCACCTCAACCTCTACGGCAGGTCATATGGAAAATAAAGAGGCCTTGGGATTCAAATCCCCCGCTTTACAGATGCCTTTCCAGTTCCCCTTCAACAGGCACAAAGTCAGCCTCATAAGGCTGGGGCTTCCTGCCAAAGCATATCCCCTGCTGTTCAAAGAGCGAGACTATGTTTAAATCAACCAGCCTCTGTTTAATGGCGTCTTTTGTAGGCATGTAGTAGACCTTCCGCCCCCGCACCTTTACCACGGTTACTCCGTCAATCCCGTGCAGAAGGAGCCTTACGGCTGCAGCGCCTGCCTCCTTGCCGAAGTTTACGTCAAAGGCAGAGCTGTGCCCGGACCTTACAAGGTGTCCTGGAATTACCTCCCGGATTTCCGGCAGTTCATACACGCCGGGGACATAAAACCCTTTCTTCTTCATAAACTCCTTGATCTCAGGGTCGGTATTCATCCTCTGCTCAAGCTGTTTTCTGACATACCTCCCTGCACCCGAGAGCTTTCTGTGACCGAAGGCATCAACTCCTGCCGCTTCATCATAGATATGCTCACCCTTTGCATCTGTAATGCCCTCTGATACAACGATGGTATAGGTTCCTGCCCTTACATCACTGCGTTCAACCCGCTGCATGTACCTCATCTTCATGTGTCTGTAGACCTCATCGAAGTCAACAGGGATTTCAGGTATGAGGATGCAGTCTGCCTCTGCGCCAACCCCTCCCCTGAAGGCCGTATGTCCCACGTATCTTCCAAAGACCTCCACAATCATTATGCGGTTGTGGCTCAATCCCGTGGTCTTCAGTTCCTCTGTAAACCTGGCTATCCGGTTTAATGAAGAGTCCCCTCCCACGCTGTAGGGCTGCAGGTCGAGGTCCATGGTCTTTGGTACATGCACGCAGGATATGCCGCGCTCTGCCAGGTCAACCATGACAGAGCCGGTATCGTCACCGCCGCTGATGACAAGACCGTCTATGTTGAACTTGTTCAGCCCGTCCTTGATCTTCCTGTACTTGTCCGGGTCTTTAATCTCGGATATCTTTACCCTTGAGTGTCCGGCCTCAGACCCTGCAAGATTTGCATCTATGCTGTCCACCCTTGCCGGGGTAAGGACAACCGGGGCCTCCATGTCAATCAGGTTGTACAGACCGGCATAGCCGTTGGGTATTACAAGGGTCTCAACCCCCATACGGTGAGCTGTCTGGGTTACTGATTTGACAACGGCATTAAGCCCGCCGCAATCCCCCCCGCATGTTATTATCCCTATCCTCTTGATTTCCCTCATATCTACCCCCTTTCCCGATGATTTTGATGGTGACTGTATGCTACGGTATTCCTTGAGATCTTTTCCAGATAAAGGGTTCCCTTAAAGTATGATTGGAGTTTAGCAGAGGAAAAGGGGCAATGACAAGGCCTGGGTCAAAACAGCCCTTTGGCATCGTCGTAAGAATCTCACAGAATAGGTTATACTTTAGTCTGAATTGCACAAAGGTCAAACATGGATGACGGTAGATGGTCATCAATTTAGCTTGACATAACGATGAATGTCCGGTAGACTGTTTTTTATGGAGGGAGATATGATTGAGGAATTAATTAAGAAGAACCGCAGTTGCAGGCGCTTTTACCAGGATGAGAGCGTTACAGAAGAGACCTTAAAGGGGCTTGTAAATCTTGCAAGACTTTCGGCATCGGCAGGTAATCTCCAGCCGCTCAAGTATATCCTCTCAAAGGATCCGGAGAAAAATGACAAAATCTTTTCATGCCTTACGTGGGCAGGTTATCTGAAGGACTGGCCCGGCCCCCGGGAAGGCGAGCGGCCTTCTGCGTATATCGTTATTTTAGGTGACGCAGAGATAAGCATAAACTGCTGGTGCGACCACGGAATAGCAGCCCAGAGCATTCTGCTGGGTGCCAGGGAAAAGGGGCTTGGCGGGTGCATTATAGGCTCAGTAAACAGAAAACGCCTCAGCGAGCTTTTGAACATTCCGGAAAGATACGAGGTGCTCATTGTTCTTGCAATCGGAAAGCCAAAGGAAGAGGTTGTTATCGAAGAGATTTCAGCAGGAGAAAGCATAAAATACTGGCGTGATGAAAAGGGCGTTCACCATGTGCCCAAAAGAAAGCTTGAGGATATAATCACCTTGTAACCTCAGTGTCTCCCCGAAAACTTTCGGGTGGTTGTATCATCCGGAAGAGAAATCAGAAGAATCCCTTTTTATTATAGCCCTGTAAAAGAGGAGGGCAATGCCGAGGGTAAGGGCGGAGTCAGCCACGTTAAAGGCCGGCCAGTGGTATTTGCCTGCATAAAGGTCAAGGAAATCGACTACATGACCGAGCCTTATCCTGTCTACGAGGTTTCCCAGCGCCCCTCCGAGGATAAATGACAGTGAAAGCCTGTCGTCTTTTCCCTTTATTATCATATAGGAGATTATCCCTATTGCAATGAAGGAGATAATTATAAAGAAGAGCGGGCCAAGTCCCTGAAACATGCCAAAGGCAGCCCCCGGATTTCTGACGCTTACTATCCGGAAAAACGGCAGTATCTGAATAGTCTCGTAGGGGTGAAGAACCCTGACTATTACAAGCTTTGTTGCCTGGTCAAGGATCAGGACGATCAGTGATACGATAAAATAGGTTATTGCAGGCTTTTTAATACGTGATAACACCTTTGACAGACCTCCTCTGCATCTGCAAACTCTCCAACCGTGGTTGACCAGTTCCAGCAGCGGAGGCACTTCTTCCCCTCGGCATGTTCAACTACCACTGCCAGACCATCGACTTCTTCGTCCCTGTAGGCATCCTCCGGCGCATCCTTGTAGTTGCCTGTCCCGGATTGAGAGACGATAAGGAGTGAGGGCAGCAAGTCCCTGTAGGACTGAAGCAGTGATAACCGCTCTTTATCGGCAAAGATGGTTACCTTTGCCTCAAGGGAGTTTCCTATCGTCTTTTCAGCCCTCTTTATCTCAATGGCCTTGTTTACAACATTCCTTATCTCTATAAGCCCTGCCCATCTCTCCTCAAGTTCCTTATCAATGAGTCCCTCGTCAACCAGGGGGAAGTCGCTGAGAAAGACACTCTCGGTCTTCTCTCCTGACATAAACTGCCAGACCTCCTCGGCAGTAAAGGAGACCACCGGGGCCATGAGCCGGGTCATTGTGTTGAGTATCCGGTACATGGTCCACTGTGCTGCCCTGCGCTCAGTGGAGTCAGGGGCAAAGGTATAGAGTCTGTCTTTAAGGATATCGAGATAAAAGGAACTCATATCCACTACACAGAAGTTGTATATGGTATGAAATACCTCGTGGAAATCGAATCTCTCGTAGGCATCCGTCACCCGCTTTATAAGGCCCTGCAGCCTTGTAACGGCCCACCGGTCTATCTCAAGGAGGTTTTGGGAATAATCCCTGTTGTCAAAATCATAGAGGTTTCCAAGCAGAAACCGGCAGGTGTTTCTTATCTTCCTGTAGGCGTCTATCAGGCGCGTAATTATCTCGCCCGAGAGGCGGATATCATCCCTGTAATCCTCTGCAGAAACCCATAGCCTCAATATCTCGGCCCCGTTTTTCTTTATAATATCTTCGGGAGAGATTACGTTTCCAAGGGATTTGGACATTTTTTTCCCCCGGCCGTCCACAACAAAACCATGAGTCAGGACAATGTCGTAGGGGGCACGCTCACGTGTTGCCACTGAGGAGATAAGGGAGCTCTGAAACCATCCCCTGTGCTGATCACTCCCCTCAAGGTACATATTTGCAGGCCACGTGAGGCGCTTATCCGCCTCAACAACCGCAGCATGGCTGACACCTGAGTCAAACCAGACATCCAGGATGTCCATCTCCTTCTCAAGGTCCCTGCTGCCACAGGAGGGGCACTTGTATTCCTCGCCAATGAGGTCCCTTACCTCTATCTCAAACCATGCATCTGCACCCCTCTGCGCAAAGAGCTCAACCACGGCCTTCAGGATGTCTTCGTCCTTTATGAATTCTCCGCATTGTCTGCAGGATATCAGCGTAATCGGGACTCCCCAGGCCCTCTGGCGGGAGATGCACCAGTCAGGCCTCCGCTCAACCATTCCCTGTATCCTGCCCTTTCCCCACTTCGGTATCCACTCCACCCGGTCTATCTCTTTCAGGCATGCACTTCTGAGGTCTTTATGTTCAACAGTTATAAACCATTGCGGGGTTGCCCTGAAGATTACGGGTTTCTTGCATCTCCAGCAGTGAGGGTAGGAATGAGTGATGTTTTCAGAGCCTAAAAGCGCCCCCCGCTCCCTGAGCAGATCGATGATGTAATCATTTGCCTTAAAGACAAACATCCCCTCAAGCCCGGCCTCAGCAGTGGTGAACTTTCCGTAGTCATTAACCGGGGTCAGTATCTCAAGGCCGTATTTCAGCCCGGCAATGTAGTCGTCTTCTCCGTGTCCCGGTGCTATATGGACCACGCCGGTCCCCTCTCCGGTAGTCACGAAATCACCCGTTATAACGACGGAATCCCTTTCAATGAACGGATGCCTTGCCTTGATGCCTTCGAGGTCCTTGCCCCTGACTGTCTTGACAACGCTGCCTTTTATCTTCAATTCATCTGCTATCTTTTCAACAAGGTCTGATGCCACAATGTAATAATCACCTTCTGACTCGACAACCGAATACTCAACATCGGCATGGACTGCAAGTGCGAGGTTTGCCGGCAGGGTCCAGGTGGTGGTGGTCCAGATAATAAAGTAAAGGTTTCCTTCCGGAACAATCCTTTTTGCATCACTGTCCAAAACCCTGAACCTGACATAAACGGAAGTTGAGACCTTTTCCGCATACTCCACCTCAGCCTCAGCCAGTGCAGTTATGCAGGATGGACACCAGTGAACGGGTTTTTTGCCCTTATATACATACCCGTCCTTTACAAACCTTCCAAATTCACGGACTATGGATGCCTCGTAATCATAAGACATCGTAAGGTAGGGCATGTCCCAGTCCCCAAAAATACCGAGTCTCTTGAACTCTTCCCTCTGGATATCGACAAACCGTCCGGCATACTCCCTGCAGAGTTTCCGCTTCTCGATAACCGGGGTCGTATGCTTCTTCTTGCCGAGGTTTTTGTCTACTTGCAACTCTATAGGCAATCCGTGACAGTCCCAGCCGGGGACGAACGGTGAATAACAGCCGAGCATGCTCTTGTATTTTACGATTATATCCTTGAGTACCTTGTTGAGGGCATGTCCCATGTGTATGTGACCGTTTGCATACGGAGGGCCGTCATGAAGGATGAAGGATTTGGCCGGCCTGTTCTTGTCCTGGATCTTTTTGTAAATATCCCTTTCCTGCCAGAACTTCAGAGTCTCCGGTTCCCTGCGGGCAAGGTTGGCCTTCATTGGGAAGGCAGTCTGTGGCAAGTTCAATGTATCTTTGTAGTTCCCGGGCATAGTTAATAAACATAACCCTGATCAGGAGAAAAAGTCAAGCGGGAAGCCCTGTTGAATACCTGCCGGCAATCACGGCTAACCTGTAATTCTTTGAGATTGCTTTGCTTCCCTCGCAATGACAGAAAATGCTTTTGCAATGACAGATAATGGGTTCGCAATGTCATGGCAGAGGAGGCTTGGCAACCAAGCAATCCTGGAATGATTTTCACCGTAAATTTGTTGACTTGATAAAATATTTTGAAATAGGTACTATATTTAGACTCAAAAATCGGCAGCTATGCTAATCACCGTATAATGTTGCCGTACTATAACCAAGTATAAAATATCATTTGGAGGTGGATTATGTTTGAATCCATAGCCTGGGCAATGGGCCCGGCACAGCAGGGTGGAGCAGAGGGTGGACCTCAGTCAGCTATTGCAGGTTTTTTACCGCTAATTATTATATTTGCCATTTTCTATTTCCTCCTGATAAGACCCCAGCAGAAAAAGGCCAAACAGCACAGGGAAATGCTGGCTGCCCTGAAAAAGGGAGACAAGGTAATAACGACCGGAGGTGTTTACGGGGTTGTAGAGGCTGTCGGGGACAAGACCATTACGGTCAAGATTGCCGAGAACGTGAAAGTCAAGCTTGGAAAGGCATATATTGCAGCCGTCAGATCTACATCAGAAGAAGACTGAACCTGATATTATAGAGAGGCTTCTGTATAACCCCAGGGCCTGTCTCTATATAGAAGCAGCAGACAAGTACCTTGAGAGTATCGGTTATACAGAGCATGGGCTCAGGCACTGTGGAATCGTCTCAAAGACTGCCTGCAGGATTCTGAAAAAACTGTCTTATCCTGAAAAAAGCACAAAGCTTGCAGCAGCAGCGGGTTTTCTGCATGACATCGGAAACCTGCTTGGCAGGAAGATGCACCACAAAATGGGGGCCCTTCTTGCCAAAGAGGTGCTTGAAGAGGTTGGATTTGAGCTTATTGATATTACAAGGATCATGACGGCCATAGTGATTCATGAAGAGGATGAAGGGTCGATTCCCGATGAGGTGGCTGCAGCACTCCTGATTGCAGACAAATCCGATGTCCACCGCAGCAGGGTGAGAAACCCCTCAATGGTAACAGAGGATATACATGACAGGGTTAACTATGCAGCAACAGAGTCAGAGCTTCTGATAGAACCTGAGCAGAAGCTGATAACCCTTTCCCTTGTAATTGATACGAGGATGTCTCAGGTTATTGAATACTTTGAGATCTTCCTTTCAAGAATGACTGCCTGCCGCAGGGCGGCAAGAGTGCTCGGTACAGAGTTCAAGCTCTTTATAAATAATACAAGAATGGCATGAGAGGAGGATAGATGAAGAATCTCAGGTGGAAAGTGGCCCTTATTATCAGCACCGTCATTTTGGCCATTGTATTCTTTCTTCCAAATACCCCTGCTTTCAAGTACATGCCGCAGTGGTGGCAGGGAAATATGCCCAACCGCGGGATATCCCTTGGTCTGGATCTGCAGGGGGGTATTTATCTGCTCTTTGAGGTCGAGGGTGACAAGGCAGTAGCGATAACAACGGATAGAATAGCCCAGAGACTGAAGGATATCCTGGAGAAAGGCAACCTTGGGGCAGAGGTCAGGGTGGAGGGAACGAAGATAAGGATCTCTCCAAACACGTTAGAGATCAGAAAGGCCATTGAGGAGGCATACGCCAACCTTGAGGTTGTTCCTTCCGACAATGAACTCATTGTTCAGCTGTCTCCTGAGGAGGCTAAGAAGATTCGCAATAATGCCACTGACCAGGCCCTGGAGACCATCCGCAACAGGGTTGACCAGTTTGGTGTGGCAGAGCCGGTCATTCACCGTCAGGATGAAAACGAGATAGTCGTCCAGCTGCCCGGATACAAGGAGCCAAAGAGGGCGGTTGAATTAATAGGCAAGACCGCACAGCTTCAATTTATGCTTGTTGATGACGATTCACCCATTGCTGCCGAGCTTCCGTCCCGGATAAGGCCCGGAGAAGAGAAAGAGGTACTTGAAAAGTTTAAAGACAAAATCCCCCCTGATGATGTAATCCTCTTTCAGCGTGTCGAGATCAAGGAGACAGGAGAGGTTTACAAGAGACCCTTTCTGCTGAAGAAGAAGGTGCTCCTTTCGGGTGACCTCCTTACGGAGGCAAGGGTTGCAATAGACCAGAGATTCAACGAGCCCTATGTATCCATCACCTTCAATAGTACGGGCGCGAAGATATTTGAAGAGGTTACAGGGAAATACGTCAAGAAGCGTCTTGCCATCATACTTGACGATAATGTCTACTCTGCGCCTGTTATACAGGACAGGATATCCGGTGGCAGTGCCCAGATAACGGGATCCTTCTCCCTGGCCGAGGCAAAGGACCTTGCCATTGTCCTGAAGGCCGGAGCCCTGCCTGCCCCTGTAAAGCTCATTCAGAATGTTACTGTGGGGCCATCCCTTGGGAGAGACTCTATTGATGCGGGCAAGAAGGCCGGCGTGATGGCCGTGCTGCTGGTTGTTGTCTTTATGGCATTTTATTATAAAGTTTCAGGCCTTATAGCAGACCTTGCCATGGTTCTTAACGTTATACTCCTCCTCGGTGCCATGGCCGCCCTGAATGCCACGCTCACACTTCCAGGCATGGCAGGCATAGTACTTGCCATTGGAATGGCGGTGGACTCAAATGTGCTTATGTTTGAGAGGATGAGAGAGGAGCTGAGGGCGGGAAAAACTCCAAGGGCTGCTGTGGATTCCGGGTATGACAAGGCCTTTATCACCATAGTCGATGCCCATATAACGACACTTATTACTGCGGCCGTCCTATACCAGTTCGGGACCGGCCCGATAAAGGGTTTTGCAGTGACCCTGTTCCTCGGTGTGCTTATCAATCTCTTCACTGCGCTTGTCGGCACCAAGACGGTCTTTGATCTCATAAACTCAAGAAAGGAGGTCAGAAAGCTGAGCATATGATAGAGATAATCAGAAAGACAAATATTGACTTCATGGGGCTGAGAAAAATTACCCTTGTTGTATCAAGCCTTCTCCTTCTTATCGGGTTTATTGCCGTATATCACCTGGCAACAGGTACCGCTAATCTCGGCATTGACTTTGCCGGCGGAACGGCTGTCCAGATCAAGTTTGAAAAACACGTTAACCTCCAGGAGGTAAGAAATGTCCTGGATGCAAGGGGTATAAAGAACTTTGACCTGCAGGATTTTCCCACGGCAAACAAGGTCCTCATCCAGATCAAGAGAGACCAGGAAGAGCTCGGAAGGCTTTCGGAGCAGATAATAGCGGCCCTGAAAGAGGGATTTCCGGACAACAGGATCACGGTTGACTCCACCACGGAGATCGGGCCGAAGGTTGGGGCCAAACTGAGAAAGGATGCAATATGGGCCATTGTGCTGGCTACCATATTCATTCTGGGATACATAGCATGGCGGTTCCAGTTCAGGTTCGGTGTAGGCGCTACTGCGGCAACCTTCCACGATGTGCTCGTGGTTCTGGGGATTTTCAATTTGATGGACAAGGAGATAAACCTGATCCTTGTCAGTGCGCTGCTGACTATTGCCGGATACTCGCTGACCGATACAGTGGTAGTATTTGACCGTATCAGGGAGAACCTGAGGTTTATTACAAAAGAGCCGGTTGAGCAGGTTATAAACAAGAGTATAAACGAGGTCCTGTCCAGGACAATCATCACCTCTCTTACCACACTGCTTGCTGCCGGTGCCCTCTTCTTCTTCGGTGGCGAAGTGATTCATGATTTTGCCCTTGCCATGATCCTGGGGATAGCCATAGGGACATATTCCTCCATCTTTGTTGCAAGCCCGATAGTGTTGTTGTGGAAGAAGGATGGTTCCCCCCTTGCAGCACGGAAGAAATAAACTTAGTCCCTGATGGTTTATGGAGCCTGAATGCCCGAGAAAAGGTGGTTTGTACAGAGGACCAACCCTGATTATATAAAGTATCTTTCAAGGGCTGCCTCTGTCTCTGCAGCCTTTGCTCAGATACTGGTGAACCGCGGCATTAATACCCCCGGAGATATAAAGACCTTTCTTGACCCTGCAATGGGTACACTGTCCGATCCGTTTGAGCTTTCAGGAATGAAAGAGGCAGTGAACGTTATCCGCAGCGCAATCAGTAGTGGCAGGAAAATCCTCGTCCATGGTGACTATGATACAGATGGACTGACAGGCACGGCTATCATGGTGAGTGCCCTCAGACGGTTGGGTGCGGAGGTCTGTTATTTCATACCTGAACGGCTGGCCCATGGTTATGGATTCAATGCCCCTGGTGTTGAATACGCACGCAAGGCCGGGGCAGGGCTGATCATCACTGTTGACTGCGGTATCTCCTCCATGGAGGCCGTGCGAATGGCAGCCTCTGAGGGGATGGCAGTAGTAGTTACAGACCATCACGAGCCCGGAAGGGATGCCGCCAACTCCCCTGTTCTGCCGGAGGCCGATGCAGTGGTCAATCCAAGGCTCTGCGGCAAAGAAACCCCTGAACTTTCAGGCTCTGCCGTTGCCTTCAAGCTTGCCTCGGCATTGCTTGGCCCTGAGGCATCTTCAGACCTCCTTGACCTTGCAGCGCTTGGGACAATAGCTGACGTAATCCCGCTGACTGATGAAAGCAGGGTTATTGTAAGGCACGGGCTTACGCTCATAAACGAGGGGTTAAGGCCGGGCATAAAGGCGCTTAAAGAGGTGGCAGGACTCAATGGCAGGGTCGTAAGTGCAGGCCGCCTTGCCTTTACTGTTATCCCCCGGATGAATGCCTCCGGAAGGATTGACAATCCCCTGGAGGTTATCAAGCTGCTGCTTTCAGACGACCATGCCGAATCCGCTGTAATTGCTGCGAGACTCCAGGAGCTGAACCTGAAGAGACAGTCGATTGAGGAGGAGATACATCTGGAGGCCCTCTCCGCCCTGAAGGAGAAGGGTTATGACCACTCTGTAGTGCTTGCCTCTGACGGATGGCATGAAGGCGTGATCGGCATAGTGGCTTCAAGGCTTGCCGAGGCATTTTACAGGCCTGCCTTTGTCTTTAATATCAGGGACGGCATTGCAAAAGGCTCGGCAAGGAGTATCCCGTCTTTTGACCTCTACAGCGGTATCTCCCGGTGCAGTGACCTTCTGCTCTCCTTTGGCGGACACAGGCAGGCGGCGGGACTTAGATTGAGGATTGAGAACCTCGGGGCGTTTGAGGAGAGGATAAACCGGGTTATAGCTGAAACGCTCTCTGCAGAAGACCTCATTCCCACACTTACCATTGATGCCACCGTTGACCTGCAGGAAGTGAATTTCAGCCTTGTAAAAGAGATCTCTTTGCTTGAGCCCCTTGGCTGCGGCAACCCTGAGCCGAGGCTTGGGACAAAGGGACTTGAGGTGATGGGGCCGAAAGTGGTTGGAAACAAGCACCTCAAGATGAGGCTCAAACACCGCTCCTGTACGGTTGATGCCATAGGGTTTTCCATGGGTGATATGATAGAGCGGATAGAGTCCGATGCAGTGGTTGATGCCGTATATACCCCGACGATTAATGAATGGGAAAACAGAAAGACCCTCCAGCTCCACCTCCGCGCCTTCAGACCCTCAGCATAGAATCCCTGTTAACCCTGCAATTCCCTCAGACCTTTTCCTCCAGCCCCGAAATCCCGAACCGGCCCTCCAGTTCTTCATAAACATCCTCTACGGTCACCCCTTCTTCCGCCATCAGGACAAGCATATGATAAATGAGGTCAGACAGTTCATAGACAAGCTGCTCCTTCCCCTGTCCCTTTGAGGCCAGGATTACCTCCACAGCCTCCTCCCCAACCTTTTTAAGTATCTCGTCCTTGCCTTTTTTAAATAGCCGGCATGTGTAGGAGTCCTCCCGGGGGGTGTTTTTACGCTCCATGATTACTTCGTAGAGCTTCTCAATTATCCTTTTTCCCATACACCTCACCTTCGGAGAAGACCTTTTCAGCGACCTCCTCACCCTTTATGTTTCTGTAAAAGCAGCTCCGGTGCCCTGTATGACATGCACCCGCACCATGCTGGATGACCTTTATGAGCAGTGTGTCGGCATCACAGTCAGGGAGTATCTCCCTGACCTCCTGTATATGACCCGAGGTCTCGCCCTTTTTCCAGTACTTTTGTCTTGAGCGGGACCAGAAGTGGGTAAACCCCGTCTCAATGGTCTTTTTCAGGGCCGTCTCATTCATGTAAGCCATCATCAGCACCTCACCTGTATTGGCATCCTGTATAATGGCAGGGATCAGCCCTTTTTCATCATATTTCAGCTCCGTCAGCATTTCATCACTCATCTCTCCACTCCTCCATCACTCCAATCTTCTGTATTACAACTTATACCCTATCTTTCTCAAAAACTCTTTTCTCTGGGTTTTATCTTCCGTACCTTCCACACCTTTTGGCGAGGCCCCGTCAATCACTCCAAGCACACCCCTGCCCTGTCCTGTAACAGCGACAACGACCTCAAGGGGATTGGCTGTAGCACAGAATATCCCGCAGACCTCCTGACAGTTCTTTATCTGATTCAGGACATTAACGGGAAAGGCCTCCCTCATGAGTATGCAGAATACATGGCCTGCGCCAATGGCCTGGAGGTTTTTTATGCACACCTCAGTCAGCACGGGTTCATTGCCTTCGGTTCGTATAAGGCATGGCCCTGATGCCTCAGTAAAGGCGAGCCCGAATCTTGCCTGTGGCACAGAGGTCACCATGATCTCGTAAAGGTCTTCAGCGGTCTTGATAAAATGCGTTTGCCCAAGGATGATATTGCATCCGTCAGGAATCTCAAGCCTTACAGCCGTAATTTCCATAGCCTGCCTCCGATTAAGGTTTTTAAGCCCTTATTCTTTACTGCCTCTTTCCGGCCTGCTTTTCAAAGTCCGTCAGAGTTTTGTTATGATATAATGATTTCAGTTCAAGAAGCAAGGCTGCAAGAGAGGAGTCCTGCCAAAAATGTTAAAGCGGTTGTTTCTCATACTTATGCTGAGTCTCATCTTTCTCCACATGGCCGAAGCCCTGGAGATAAAGGGGCCTTATCTTGATTTTAAGGATAGCGTTATCCGGGTATCCTTCCAGTTTGACCTTGATTCCAATTATGTAGATGAGATACGGAAAGGAATCTCAAAGGAGGTAATCTTTTATATTGACCTCTTCCGTTTATGGAAGACGTGGCCTGATGAATTTATCGCCGGCAGAAAGGTTGTGAGGAATATAAAGAGCGACCCCATGAAAAAGGAATACATAGCTACTTCTTTTGATGGCGAGACCCTCGTTGAGAAGAGGTTCAACAGCTTTGATTCCATGATGAAGTGGGCATTGAACTTCAATGACGTCTACCTCACCAGCCTTAAGGGCATGCCCTCCGGAACGTATTTTGTGAGGACTACCGTGGAGTCGCGGCTCAGGAATATACCATCCCTGTTTGGCGAGATATTCTTTTTCCTGCCTGACAGGGAGTTCAAGGTCTCAAGTGATTCAGGGTTGTTCAGATGGAATGAATCCTCCCTGGAACCCCTCAGATGAGTGAAAACCTTGCCATAAAGGTCCTGACATTACTTGTCTTCAATCTTACTGTAATCGCCCTCCTTACCCTTGTCTTCTTTGTTTCCAAAACCCTTATCCGCCTTTATCTTGAAAAGAAACACAGGGTCCCCGGCTATAAATTCAAGACCAGGATCGTGACCATCTTTGTTACCCTTACGCTGATACCATCGATCCTGCTCTTTGTAATAGCCAGCGGACTGATAACCGCCTATGTTGACAGGTGGCTCAACCCCCAGATAAAGGTGCCGCTTGAGAATGCCCTCTCCATTGCATCCATCTTTTATGACAGGGAGAAAGATCAGGCCCTTTCAGAGGCAAAGGAGGTTTTAGCAGGAAGAAGCCCCTCAGAGGGTTTTGATGTAAAGAGACTTTATGCCGTGCCTGAAAATCCTACCGAGACCCTCAAAAGGGCTTTTGAGGGCAAGGAGGGGACAGAGGTCATCTCAACTCCCAATGGAGACATCATCAGGGCTGTAGTGCCTTTGAGGGAAAGCGGAAATCTGAAGGGCGTTCTTGTGGTGGAAAGGGTCCTTTCCCCTGAGATCGTCCGGCAGGCGGAAAAGGTCAGGTCAGCATATGAGGATTATGTTGCCCTTGAAAAATGGCGTACACCTATAAAAGCCAATTACATGCTTGCCTTTGGTTTCTTCACGGTCCTGATAGTTTTTATGACCATGTGGGTCTCTCTCAGGGTTTCAAGGGGTATTACCGAGCCGATTCAGCGCCTTGCCCAGGCAACAGAGGATATAGCAAAGGGTGACCTTGACATCTCTATTGATCTCAAAAGGGATGACGAGATCGGCCTCCTGGTGGATTCTTTCAACCGGATGGTCAGAGAGCTGAGGGAGAGCAAGGATTCTCTTCAAAAGGCCTACCTTGAGTCTGACAGAAGAAGGGTATGCATGGAGAGCATAATTGAGAATATAGACTCAGGGGTCATATCGCTGGATGAAAAAGGAAAGGTCCTGACCGTCAATACCGCAACCATGAGGATACTGAATATCAATCCACAGGATGTTATAGGCAGGGAGTACCAGGTACTTCTGAACCATATTGAATCAGAGGAGCTGAGGGATTTTATAACGGGTATCCGGCTGAGGGATTTTACGAGCACGAGCAGGCAGCTCAAGGTAAATGTCTCCGGAAAGCTCCTTACCCTCAGAATCTTTATTACCCAGCTTCGCGACCCTTCCGGCACCCCCACCGGGCTTCTTGTTGTTTTTGAAGACCTCACAGGGATTGTAAAGGCCCAGCAGGCCCTTGTCTGGCAGGAGGTGGCAAGGCGGATGGCCCATGAGATAAAGAATCCCCTTACGCCTATAAAACTCTCCACTGAAAGAATGCTGAGAAAATGGAAACAGGGGGGAGAAGGATTTGGCAGGATAATTGAACAATCCTCCCAGACCATTATAAGAGAAGTGGAGAGTCTTCAGAAAATGGTGGACGAGTTTGCAAGGCTCGGCAGGATGCCGCGGATAAACAAAACCCATGTTGACCTGCGGGACCTCCTTGATGAAGTTGTCTCTCTTTACAAGGGTTACGGACGCAAGATAGTCCTGCATTTTGGTGAAGATATTCCCCCTGTGTGGCTGGACAGGGAACAATTCAGGCGTGCGCTTATCAATCTCTTTGACAATGCAGTAAAGGCTACCGGAGACGGGGAGAGTATTGAAGTGAGGGTGGATTTAAACAAGACCCGGGATGTGGTAAAGATAGAGCTTGCTGACAAGGGTGCGGGGATCAGGGATGAGGACAAGGAAAAACTCTTTTTGCCCTATTTCTCAACCAGCAAGGGAGGCACGGGTCTTGGCCTTGCAATAGTTCACAGGATTATCACCGAACATGGTGGTATAATAAGAATTGCCGACAACGAACCAAAAGGCACGGTGTTTGCAATTGAGCTTCCATTCCCGGGAAGCTGAAGGTCTGCGGGTTGAGGAAGATTAAGTTCAGGCAGCCCGGATGCGAGGTACTAAGATATGGCTTATTCGGTATTGATAGTTGATGATGAGGCAGGTATAAGAGAGAGCCTGCGGGAGATATTTGAGGACGAGGGGTATGAGGTCTTTACTGCTGAGGCAGGAGAGGAGGCCCTTCAGATGATAGACTCCATCCCTGTTGACCTCGTTTTTCTCGATATCTGGCTTCCCGACCGTGACGGTATGGAGGTTCTGGAGGATATAAAGACAAGGAGGGAGAGCCTCCCTGTTGTCATGATCTCAGGCCACGGTACTGTGGAGATAGCGGTAAAGGCCACAAAAATAGGGGCATATGACTTTCTTGAAAAGCCCCTTTCCCTTGAGAGGGTTCTCATTACCGCTCAAAGGGCCCTTGAGCGCGGGACAATTGAGCGGGAAATCCAGACCCTTAAGGAGAATGTCAGCAAGAAGTGGCAGCTTGTTGGTGACTCCCCGGCAATAAAGACCCTCCGCCAGCAGATCGATATGGTGGCTTCAAGCTCAAGCAGGGTCCTTATCATGGGAGAGAGCGGCAGCGGCAAGGAACTCGTGGCCCGGCTCATACATGAAAAGAGCCCGAGGGTTCATAAGACCTTTGTTGAGGTAAACTGTGCCGCCATACCTGCAGAGCTTATCGAGAGTGAACTCTTCGGCCATGAGAAGGGCTCCTTTACAGGTGCCCATGAGAGAAAAAAGGGGAAGTTTGAACTTGCAGACGGGGGAACCCTTTTTCTTGACGAGGTTGGGGATATGTCCCTGCAGACACAGGCAAAGGTTTTGAGGGTAATAGAGACCCAGGAGTTTCAGAGGGTTGGCGGGAACAAGAATATCAGCGTGGATGTCAGGATTGTGGCTGCAACAAACAAGGACTTCAATGAAGAGGTGGCAAATGGAAACTTCAGGGAAGACCTCTTTTTCAGGCTGAACGTCATCCCCCTTAATGTTCCTCCCCTGAGGGAAAGGAAGGAGGATATACCCATTCTTGTCGAGTATTTCCTTCAGAATATCGCGCGGGAGTACGGTAGACCGGTAAAGAAGATAACCCGAAGGGCCCTTGACCTTTTTATAGGCTATAACTGGCCCGGCAATGTCAGGGAACTGCGCAATTCGATTGAACGGCTAATCATCATGACCCCGTCACAGACAATCACTGAAAGGAATGTCACCTTTTTTAACCTCAGACCCCATGACTACTTCTCCTTCAAGACCTTGAGAGAGGCACGCGATACCTTTGAACGCGATTTTATCCTGAAAAAATTGCAGGAGAACAACTGGAATATATCCAGGACAGCAGAGGTGCTGCAGATTGAAAGGAGTAATCTC
>JAYWMQ010000016.1 GCA_035873375.1 Nitrospirota bacterium
ACTGGGGAAAGAGGATTTTGTGGAGGGACTGATAGACTATGTAAAAGGGTATCGGGATATAAAAGAAATACCCAGGGGCCAGAGATATGCAAGCAGACCGGGGCTTGAGGTATTATTTGATGAAGAAATAAAAGGTGACAGGAAAAAGCGGAAAGAGAAAGTGCAGGAAGCAGTAGAAAGACATGGTTACAGCCAGAAAGAGGTTGAGGTGATACGCATTGAACTTTAACACTAAGACTGTATCAAAAATCGCAGGGTTAAGTGAAAGACGGGTTGATTGCCGGGACAGGACTCATTTTCACAAGCGCAACCGGACATCAACAAGAAACCTTGCTGCAATGATCGATCTCGAATTCCAGTGTAGAGTGACTGATGGAAAACCGCTTCTCAAGCTCTGCTTTCAACGCCATTTTGATCTGTTCGGTGTCAATAAAATCGGCAATGACCACGTGGGCCTCCAGGGCATTTCTTTGTTCATCGAGTTGCCAGATGTGGAGATGATGAACATTTGAAACCCCTTCGACAGACTCCATAGCCTTGGCCACTTCCTCACTCGAGATACCTTCCGGAGTACCTTCCATGAGGATATGAATGGTTTTGGGTAAGAGAGTTGCAGCCTGATAGAGCACATAACCGGCGATGAGCAGGGTCAGCAGCGTATCGCTCCAGTACCAGTTATAGAGCAGAATCAACGTTCCGGCAACGATGACCCCCACCGAGGCCAGGGCATCCGAGACATTGTGCAGAAAGGCAGCCCGGATATTCATGCTGTGTTTTGACATGGTATAGGTCAGTATTGCTGTGGCTATATCTATCACCAAGGCAACACCTGCGACAATGATAACCATGCCGCCTTCAATGGCCTGTGGTTCAAATACGCGCCATATCGCCTCATAGATCAGATAGAGCCCCACCAGCACCAATGTGACAAGATTGATCAGCGCGGCAATTACCTCAGCCCGTTTATAGCCAAAAGTTTTGAAGTGGTCAGGGGGTTGTCTGCCGATCCTGCGTGCCACCCATGCGATCAGCAATGAGGCGGCATCACTGAAATTGTGCAGGGCATCGGCTATCAAGGCAAGACTGCCGGAAATGATGCCGCCGATCACCTGCGCCAGTGTCAACAGCATATTGACAGCAATGGCGACAATCAGCCGCCGGTCGCCCAGCATCTCTACGTCATGATGATGTTGTTTTGGCTGGGTTGAATGTTCTTCCATGTTCATCCTGGAGGCAATTTCTGCGGTGGATTAGCCGTCCACAGATAAGAAACTTATAAGTGTTAGGCAATCTTCTTTAATAACCTTTTCTTGTCTATTTCCAATGTATAAGTCAAAATGGTTTTCGAATCCATCTTTTTAGAAGCATCAAGAATTTCTATCCCGACAATCTTGTCATCTACGGTGGTGTCTAAATTTACTCCTTCAGATATCTCTACTACACCATCAGGCTTCTTATTACTTAATTTTATATAAAGTGCATCTACCTCATTGTCATAAAATACTTTCATCACTCCCTCCTTAATATCCTCTATTGTACAATCATCCGGAGCTTCTTAACAGTAACAGTAATGACTGGACTTCCTGTTTTGCTGTGCTCATACACCTTTCCTTTGAATTGCTTTATTTTCCTGATAGTTCCTGGCATATCAATATTCTATTTTACCATGCCTTTTACCAAACTTACTAAAACATATAAGGAAGGAACAGAAAAGGGATACTGTTATGTTATTATTTATTAGTTTTATCCCGATATTTCAGCTTCTGACATCCGGGGTTTTATCTCTGATAATCAGGTATATGGAGGTGCCATGAAGATACTTGTTACTGGGGGGGCAGGATTTATCGGCTCCAATGTGGTGGATGGCTATATCCGTGAAGGCCATGAAGTGGTTGTTGTTGATAATTTATATACTGGACGCATGGAGAATCTCAACCCACAAGCACGGTTTTATCTCCTCGATGTACGGTCTGCAGAGATAAGCAAGGTCTTTGAGATCGAAAGACCTGATATCGTAAATCATCATGCTGCGCAAATGTCGGTTCCTGCTTCTGTGGAAGACCCTGCGTTTGATGCTGATGTAAATATAATGGGCCTGATAAACCTGCTTCAGAATTCCGTCAGATACCAGGCAAGGAAATTTATTTTCATTTCTTCCGGGGGTGCAATTTACGGTGAGAAGGAGAGCATTCCAATCTCCGAGACAGACCAGCCACTGCCGCTCTCTCCTTATGCCATAACAAAGCTGACCTCTGAGAACTATCTCGGGTTTTACAAACATCAACACAACCTTGATTACACGGTTCTCCGTTATGCAAACGTCTACGGACCAAGGCAGGTACCCCATGCCGAGGCAGGAGTGGTTTCCATATTCATGAACAAACTCAGAAACGGAGAGCTTCCCGTGATTTACCATTATCCTGATGAACCCGATGGCATGACAAGGGACTACTGTTATGTCGGGGATATTGTCAGGGCCAATATACTTGCCTTAAAAAAAGGCTCCGGTGACGCCGTGAACATAGGCACTTCAAAGGAGACCACCACTGGTGAACTTTACAGGACGATACTGGAGATAATGAGGAGACACGGATACGCAAAGGATGCCGTATTTGACACCCCTCAAAAGGGTGCTGCAAGGTCCGGAGACCTCAGGAGGAGTGCCCTGAATATTGAGAGGGCAAAGGCAATACTGGGATGGCAGCCGGAGTATGACCTCAAGCGAGGGCTTGAAGAAACTATTCTTAATGAGTTAAGTTAAAAAGTTAAAACGATTGGAGGTGCGATGGGAGACAAAGAGCGGTTAATTAAACTTATACGTGAATATGCCTTTAAATATAGCGATAGTCCTGTGTTTCGTCTGTCCTCGGGTCTTATGAGCAACTATTACTTTAATCTCAAAAAGATTACCTATACACCCGAAGGACAATTCCTGATTGGCAAACTTTTTTATGAGAAGATAAAGGAGCTCAACCTTTCACCAAAGGCAATCGGAGGACTTACTCTGGGTGCCGACCCTATTGCAATAGCCGTAGCACGCTACTCCTATGATGCCAGGGACCCGATCGAGGCATTTGTAATAAGAAAAGAGCCTAAGGAACATGGCATGGGTCTTCAGATAGAGGGCAATGTCGGTCCGGGAGATAAAGTAATTATAGTCGATGATGTTGTAACAAGCGGGGCTTCAACTATAAAGGCCATAGAGATAGCCGAAGAGTATAAATTTAAAATAATTGCCGTTATGGCCCTCCTTGACAGGTGTGAACAGAGAGGCCGGGAGAATATAGAGGCAAAGGGGTATCCTTTTTATTCAATAGTAACTGTAGAGGATATTAAAGAAGATGCAGCGGCTATAAAGGAACAGGCGATAGGTAATGGGTAACACGCAATACAGAACACCTGACATGCAAAAACTGATTTTTTAATGATCGATCTCCACACACATAGCCTATTCAGTGATGGCGAGCTGATTCCGACTGAACTTGTAAGAAGGGCACGGATGAAGGGTTACAGGGCCATAGCGATCACTGACCATATGGATTCATCAAATATGGATTTTATTATTCCAAGGCTTGTACGGATTGCCGATGAGCTTAATGCAATACAGCCCGTAAAGGTTATTCCGGGGGCAGAGCTCACCCACCTTCCACCTGAACTCATAGCAAAAGGCATCAGAGAGGCAAGGAAACTTGGGGCACGGATTGTTGTTGTTCATGGTGAGACCCTGGTGGAGCCTGTTCAGGAGGGGACCAACTGGGCAGCCATTGCCGGAGGAGCCGATATCCTGAGCCATCCGGGTCTGATAGATGAGGAAGACGTAAAGTACGCCGCTGCACAGGGTGTAGTCCTTGAGTTGAGTGCAAGAAAAGGACATTGCCTGTCAAACGGACATGTTGCACGACTTGCACAGCAGTACAGTGCCAGGCTCGTTATAAATACCGATGCACATTCTCCGGGGGACCTTATAGACCGCGGGTTTGCAGAAAAAGTTATACTCTCGGCCGGACTCGATACAACTGTCCTGAACAGGGTATTAGCCACATCTGAAGAAATAGTTAAATCAGTCTTTTTACAGGGAGGAGATTAATGCCTAAGCCAATAAAGAAACGTGTACAGAAAAGAAGTGTTGGAGAGAGAGAGGTCATATCTCTCTATGAAAAAGCGCTGGATTACTATCTTGAGAACAAAAAGACCGTATATCTCGGTGCGGCTTTGACGGTCCTGTTCATCACAATAGTGACAGGTCTGCTCTTTTATAACAAAAAGCTTACCGAACAGGCAGCAACCCTTCAGTATGAGGGGTATAAGCTTTACCATAACCTCTATCAGGAGGATGGCAAGAAAGCGGATGAGGCTGTCCTGAAAAAAGCCCTGGAAAAATTCCAGGAGGCATATGACAAGAAAAAATCACCCATTACCCTCCTTTACATTGCAAACACACAGTTTGCGCTCGCGCAGAATGAAGATGCACTGAAGACCCTGGAGCAATTTACAAAAAAGTATTCAGGCAACAAAGACCTCCTCCCTCTGGCATACTACAAGATTGCGGCAATCCAGATGAAAGAGGGCAGGAAAGAGGAGGCCCTCAAGACACTCGATACCCTATATAATCTCAAGACAAGTCCGTTCCTGAAAGACGTTGCCCTGCATGATTCAGCAAGCATACTTGAGAAAATGGGCAGGAAAGAGGAGGCACTCAAGAAATATGAACAGCTTGCAAAGGACTATCCCCAGTCGCCTTATTATCATCTTGCCGTTTCAGAGGTAGAAAAGGAAGCAGAGAAAAAGATGAAGGATAACGATAATAAGGACAACAAGAAAACAACTAAAGAAGAGAAACCTTAAAAACTTAACCCTGGGTTTTTAAATCTATCTTTTCAGGGGCAGATAAATAATCGAGCCCGGCCTCAGCCTTTCTGGGTTGATATCTTTGTTAAGGGCAAAGAGTTCCTTACGCGTGATGCGCAATCTCTTTGCAATCTCCCACAGTGTATCCCCTTTCTTTATGATATAGGGTGTCTTTGGTTTGGTCTCCGTTACATAGGCCCCGTTAGTTGGGGGGAGATAGATGATGGAGCCGGGTATTAACCTCTTGGGGTTAATACCCTTATTGAGGGCATAGAGTTCCCTGCGGGTAAAGTGAAAACTCTTTGCAAGGTCCCACAAAGTATCCCCCTTTTTAATTATGTAGGGTATCTTCGGCATTCTCTCTTCAGGGGTGGCATTATTGAAGCATTCGTTAAACCGCTCACCCGTTCCTTCAGGTACGCGAATCCTGTAGGTCTTGAGGTCAGGTGGTGTACACCATCTCTTCAACTCGGGATTTAGCCCGCGTATCGTCTTTATCGTCGAATCAGTACACCTGGCTATAAACGACAGTGATACAGGGCTGTTAATCTCAGCCTCCTCAAACTTCAACGGCTCATGATAATCAATATCGGTAAACCCGTATTTCTCCGGCTCGGATGCGATTATCCCTGCTGCTATAAACTTTGATACATAGTTCCTCGTCTCCTGCTTCAGGTATCTTGTCCTGATGATGCTCCAGTAATTGTCAGACCTGCTCTTGCGGAGAGCCCTCCTTACCTTTCCCTCACCTGCATTATAGGCAGCAAGGGCAAGTGACCACGAGCCGAACTGGTTGTACAGGTCTTTCAGATAACGCGCTGCCGCAACAGTGGATTTTATCGGGTCCTGTCTTTCGTCTCTCCAGTAATCCGTCTTAAGTCCATAGCTCTCTCCGGTTGACTGCATGAACTGCCAAGGGCCCACTGCATGGGCACTTGAGCGTGCATCCGTACTGTAACCACTCTCTATAAGGGGCAGATAAACAAGGTCTGCAGGCAGCTCGTTCTCCTTAAGGATGGCCTTGATCGTATCAAGGTATCTGCCCGACCGCTGAAGCCAGGTTGCAAAGGTCCTTCTTTTTTGGGTTGTATACAGATATATATGCCTGTCTACCCTGTCCCTTGCCGAATCATCATCTTTATACGAGGCAAGGAGGACAAACTCCTGCACCTGCGGGGCCGCTGTCTCCTGAATAAGGGTATCCTTATCCACCGAAGGGGAAAGCCCGGACTGCCTGCATAGATAGGGGGTAAGCTCTGTTGCAGTTATCGACAGCAGGTTATCGTCTATTAAAAAGCCTGACAACAGGTTGAATCTCCGGTCAAAGAAGGGGGGGAGATTCTCCATGACCTCGTCTATTACATCCTGATCAGTGCCTGAAAGCAGGGTCTCATTAACAGAAGACCCCCAGGCCTTACTTTTCTGGTCGAGTATCAGACTCAGAAGAAGAAGAGTAAGTAGCATTGCAATGTTGCGGCTTCTACTGGTTTTTAGTGTCATCGAACCAGCCGGGTTATTAAAAATCATGATTTCTATATTAATTGAAGCCCGTTTTTTTGTCAAACACCGGTTTTATGTTAAAATGTTATTATTTCCTTAACTTTCATATATGGTTGCCGTTTTCTCACGGCTTCAGACAATGCGGACCTGAAATTAACAACAGGAAATACTGTTACCCTGGAGGGATATGGTAGAAGCCCTGAGACATCTGAGATGGCAGGATATACTGGACATTATCGTTGTAGCTCTTGTCCTGTACAGAGTGCTTCTGATCATAAACGGCACAAGGGCTGTCCAGATGCTCATCGGCCTTGGTGTTCTGCTGGGCGCCTTTTTTCTCTCCAGTTACCTCAAGCTTCATACAATGTACTGGATTATACAGAGCTTATGGGCACAGGTTGTCCTTGCCCTGATAATCCTTTTTCAGCCGGAGATAAGAAAGGCCCTCGCCCAGATGGGAGAGACCTCTTTTCTGCCTTCCCTTACCTCGGCCTCGGAACTGAAGTCACTGGAAGAGATAGTCAGGGCTACAGTGGCGCTGTCCAGCAGAAAGATAGGCGCCCTGATTGTAATTGAAAGGGATATATCACTCAAGGATTTTATAGAGATCGGGACGCCGCTTGATGCAAAGGTTTCAAAGGAGATTCTCCTCAGCATTTTTCATCCGAGCTCTCCCATGCATGACGGTGCAGTCATTATAAGGATTGACAGGATAGTGGCAGCAGGATGTTTTCTGCCCATAACCTTCAGGACGGACATAAGCCGCGCCCTGGGCACAAGACACCGGGCTGCAATCGGTATAACCGAAGAGACTGATGCCGTTGCCATAACAACTTCAGAGGAGACAGGCATGATCTCTTTTGCGGTTAACGGAGAGCTGGAGACTCACATGGATATGGGACACCTGCGCGATATACTTACGGAGATGTTCACAGAAAGAAAGAAGGGAAAGAAATGAGGGATTTACTCTTTAAAAACCTCGGCCTCAAGATACTCGCTCTCTGCCTGGCTGTAATCCTCTGGTTCCTGATATCCGGCAGGGGAGTCTCCGAAATCACCCTTGAAGTACCCATAGAATATATAAACATCCCGCCGGGATTTGAGATAATAAAAAAGGACCGTGATACGGTCAGGGTGAGTCTCTTTGGCAGTGAAGTGGTACTCAGGTCGATCAAGCCCGAAGACCTGAGGGTTTATGTAGACCTGAAAGACGCACAGCCCGGGAAAGGGGCATACAGGATAAAAAAACGTAATATAAAGGTGCCGCCGGCCCTTACAATCTCCAACGTAAACCCTTCAAAGGTAAATATCATCCTTGACAGGACAGTCAGGAAAAAAGTCCCTGTAAAGCCTGACATTTCCGGAGAGCCGGCGCCGGGGAAATATATAAGTCAGATAATCATAAAACCTGAGGAGGTGGAAGTAGAAGGACCAGAGAGTGTGCTGAAAAATATCTCCTTTGTCAGGACAGAGCCCATAGATATATCCGGACTGGATGAAAGCAGTATAAGCAAGGTCAATATAGTATCAGACATACCTGCTGCAAGATTAATGACAGGAAAAGTAGATGTACACATCATTATCAAGGAAGGAACAGAAAAATGAAACTTTTTGGAACTGATGGTATCCGCGGACGGGTTAACAGGAACCCCATGACTCCGGAACTCGTACTGAAGGTGGGCATGGCTGCAGCAAAGGTATTGAGAAAAGAGGAGGGGAGGAACCTGGTCCTTATTGGCAAGGATACCCGTATATCAGGCTATATGATAGAGAGCGCCCTGACATCCGGGATATGCTCCATGGGGATGAATGTCATCCTTGTAGGACCCATACCCACTCCGGGCATAGCCTTCCTGACACGAACGATGAGGCTTGATGCAGGAGTCGTTATCTCTGCATCACATAATCCCTTTGAGGATAACGGAATCAAGTTTTTCTCGTTTGACGGGTTCAAACTCCCTGACAAGGTGGAAAAAGAGATAGAAGCCCTGGTCAAGGATGACTCCTTTCTTGCAAAAAGACCTACCGGAGCATCCATAGGAAAGACCTACAGGCTTGAGGATGCAACCGGGAGGTACATAGAATTCATAAAATCCACGATCCCGAAGGGCATGAATCTTGAGGGCCTGAGGGTAGTGGTGGATTGTGCCAACGGGGCGGCGTACAAAATTACCCCGGAGGTGCTGACCGAACTGGGCGCAGATGTTATTACAATAAACAACAATCCCGACGGCACGAATATCAATCACTGTTGCGGCTCCACTGACCTTGCACATCTTAAAGAAGAGGTATTGCGCAATGCCGCACATATCGGGGTTGCTCATGATGGTGATGCCGACAGGACCCTCTTTGTCGATGAGACAGGCAGGGAGGTGGACGGAGACAAGGTCCTGGCTATCTGGGGCGTGGCACTGAAAAAAGAGGGCAAACTGAAGAATGATGCCGTGGTTGCAACAGTTATGAGCAACCTTGGAATTGAACATTACCTTCAGAGAAAGGGGATAAAGCTCATAAGGACAGACGTGGGAGACAGGTTTGTGGTTGAGGAGATACAGAGGGGAGGCTACAACCTTGGAGGGGAGCAGTCAGGGCATATAATATTTTTTGACTACAACACAACAGGAGACGGCCCTGTTACCGCACTTCAGATGCTTTATCTCATGAAGAAAACAGGAGCACCTCTTTCCGAGATGGTCTCCGACATATTCCTCTACCCCCAGATCCTCGAAAATGTAAAGGTGAAGAAAAAAGATATTATTAAAAATACCGGGGTTGTAAGGAAGATAAAAGAGGCTGAAAAGATACTCGACGGAAAAGGCAGGGTGCTTGTGAGGCCCTCCGGCACTGAGCAGAAGGTAAGGGTCATGGTTGAGGGCAGTGACAGGGAGACAATACAGGCCGTTGCTGCCGGGATTGTCAAAACAATTTTATCGGCAAGCAGTCGGGATTAATGGATTAGGGATTAGGGATTTAAGAACTATGGAATCAGGTAAGCGCCTACTGGAATGACCCCGGCCCTGCCATATATATGGTTTATTTCAGGGGTCGGTGCCTTTTATCTCTATCAGTTTTTCCCTGTCGTAACCCTCTTTCTGTTTTCCCTCCTTCTGGCAGTCCTTTATAAAAACAGCGGCAGGCATGTCATTGTATATGCAGCTATCGTGCTTCTTGCCTTCAGCTATGCGCAGTTCAGGGAAGAACCTGCTGAGACAAAAGAGTCCCGCATTACTCTCTCATTAAAGACAAGAGAACTGCAGCCATTTTCAGGTGTTGTCTCAGGACTACCGATTACTACAGAACGCGGATACATTCAGGAGATTCAGCTCAGGTATCCGGAGGCAAGGCAAAAAACCTTTCTGTCAGCAGACCGGCCCCTGATGCCGGGCTCACTTCTTGAGGGGTTTGCCTACATGAGCACCAAGGGGCCGCGCATAAATCCCGGAAGCCGGAACCGGGAACCCGTCATGTTTCTGAAGACAGACGGCACCCTGCTCTTGAGCAGGGATGACTCCATCCAATGGCTTCCGCAGCGGATGAGGTGGAGGTTATATAATTATTTCAGGTCAAACTTCAGCCCTGATGCGGCCTCCCTGCTGTCAGCCATAGTAATTGGTCACCGGGAAAGCAGCAACAATACGCTCTATGCCGCATATGCCGGGACAGGACTTGCCCACCTCATGAGCATCTCGGGCACACACTTTGCCCTATTTACACTTCTGACCTTCTTTCTCATCAGATATTCGGCAAGGTGGCTGCCGTACAGATGGCTTGTATGGCTGACCGTCAGGCTGAGTCTTGACGAGATTGCCGCCCTTCTAACGTTCCCGCTTATACTGCTCTATCTCCTCCTGTCAGGCGGCCGTATCCCTGCAATGAGGTCATTCCTCATGATAAACATTTTCCTGCTGGGCCTCCTGATCGGCAGAAAGGGTCAGTGGCTTAACAGCCTTCTGCTTGCAGCGACTGTTATCCTTTTTTTAGACCCGGAATCCCTGAAAACCATCTCTTTTCAGCTCTCCTTCCTTGCCGTCTTCTTTATAGGCATTACCCTGGAGACTTTTGAGGGACATATTCGGCAGGAGAGGTTTAACCCGGCATTGCAGAAACTTTTTAGATTAATTTTAGTTACTGCAGGTGCATTGATTGGTACCTCCCCACTCGTTCTTTACTATTTCCATACCGTTTCAACTCTCAGTATGCCCGCAAATCTGATATTCACCCCTGTTATCTGTTTTTCGATCCTGCCTGCCGGTGTATTTGGAGGGATGATTTATCTTGTAACAGGATTTTTCCCCCTCAAGGGAATGCTTCAGGGTATGGTGGATATTGTGAATTCTTCAGTCAGCTATATCTCCGGGATTGGAAATACAGCCCTCTCCGTTGGGGCATTTCCGGCAATAACCCTCTTCTTCATCTATCCTGCAATATATTTTGCCCTGAGGAAGAGGTGGAGATGGTTCATTTTAAGCACAACAGCCCTTGCAGCCACCATTATTTTGACCTTTATCTCTTATGACAGAGCCCTTCCAAGGGTAACATTTCTTGATGTTGCCCAAGGTGACGCTGCGGTGATTGAGTCCTCAGACGGCAGAACGATTATTGTGGACACCGGTTACACGGGAAGGGAAGTCGTGGACTTTCTCAGGTACAAAGGCATCAAGGGAGTGGATGCCCTGGTCATAACTCATGCAGACAAAGACCATTCAGGTGGCCTGTGGAAGCTGCTCAGCTCCGTTCCGGTAAAGGAGGTATGGGATAACGGGCTCCTCAGGTACAGCCCGCAGTTAGGGCAGGATATCATCCACAGAGAGATAGAGGCCGGAGATATTCTGACCTCCGGGGAAAGCGGATTCCTCGCCCTTCATCCCCGGAGGGGTTATTACACCATTTCCGAGGCTGATGATAATAATTACTCGCTGGTGTTGAGGTTTCAGGACAGAGACCTCAAGGTACTCTTTACCGGAGATATCGAGGCAGATGCAGAAGAGTCCCTTGTTGAACTTAAAAAATATCTTCCAAGCGATGTGCTGAAGGTTGCACACCACGGCAGCAAGACATCAAGCACCAGGGCATTCCTTGATTCAGTCAATCCTGCGGCAGCAATCATAAGTGTGGGAACAGGAAACCCCTACGGCCATCCCCACAGGGCAGCCCTGCAGAGGCTCTCGGGCTTTAATCTCTTCAGAACAGATCTGGGCGGTGCAATCAGGGTGGAGACAGACCCCGTAAAAGGGCTTGTGGTAAAGCGGTTCAGGGATTACAGACTGAAGAGGACAGCTGGGCCGGGAGACCCGGAGGAGATAGATAATCTCAAAAGATTAATCCTTCTCTGGTAGGCAGGTAGGTCTCGACCACCCTCCACTTCATGCGCTCTTTTTTAAGTGTAAGAAAGACCGATTCATAGACCTCCTCGGTGCCGAGTATGTACTCCCTGTCGTTGTTTTTAATTCCAACCGCCTTGAGCAGGAACTTTGCCGTGGCCTTTCCGTCTTCAGGGTCAACATCAACACGCAACCGCTTCAAATCAATCTCGATGGAATCATAATCCTTAAATATCCGCTTCAGGGTTTCTTTAAGATAAAGGTACGAAAAGCCATACCTGTCCCTGTAATTATAAGAGACCAGGCTCATCACCCCTGAAAGGTCCTTTTGTACTGCTGCCTCCCTGCCCTCCCCGACAAGCTTCCTGATCCTTTTTGCATCAGAGGGCAGCAGGAGATATATGGCGAGCGGGATGGTGAGTAGCAAGAGTAATATTATGACAGTTTTTCTGCTCATTATTTTCCTGAATTAATATGGGTCTTCAGACTTTTGTAGAAAATACGCCATGTTCCTTAATAGCTTACAATAGCATATTGATATTGAAGATTCAAGATACTGCGAAATGCGCTCTATCCGGTATATTTTCAATAAAAGAAGAGGATATTCGTCATGTTTTCATCTCTTTCATCAAGATTTCTTTTATGAGGCAATGATACTGTTTCGCTTCGATTTTTTATGAGGCAATTCGGTGCTTGACAACTGAGGTGCCATCGGATATAATGATGTCATTAAATGCGATCATGATAAATGATAGGTCTTTAATTGATTGGCCAATGGTTGGCTGAACGCTGTCGATTAATTTGTGCGTATAGTTGTTTGATGGCGTAATCTCTTTTAACGCACATTTTTTGAGGGAAGGATATCATGAATATTTATGTCGGAAATCTGCCTTACGATGTAACCGAGGATGAGTTGAAAGCACTTTTTTCAGAGTTTGGAGAAGTAAGTACTGTTAACATTATAACGGACAAGTTTTCAGGGCAGTCGAAGGGGTTCGGATTTGTAGAAATGCCTAACGATTCAGAAGCAGATGAAGCAATTAAAGCCCTGGATGGAAGAGAACTGAAGGGACGTAATATAAAGGTTAATCAGGCAAAACCTCGAGGAGAGCGCCCGCAACGCTGACAAAGTTATTAACACCTGACAGTCTGATTCGGCAGGGACACGGTAGAAAGCGTGTGCCTGCTGTCCGCCGGTTATATTTTTATGGAAACAGGAGAGGAGGTCTGCGCTGGATTAGTGTAAACCCGTGACCGGCTGTATTACTACCTGTAGTTTGTAAACTGCAGGTGTATTCCAAAGTCCTTTTCCTTAACCCTGGACATAATGGCCTGAAGGTCGTCTATCTTTTTCCCTTTAACCCGAACCTGTTCTTGCTGGATCTCCGAGGTCACCTTAAGCTTGGTGTTTTTTATGAACTTTACTATCTCCTTTGCCTTATCCTGAGGGATTCCCTGCTGAAGGGTTATTACCTGTTTGACTGTATCCCCTGCTGCCGGCTCCACTTTGCCATAGCTCAGGGCCTTGAGAGAAATCCCCCTCTTTACAAGCTTTGACTGCAGAATATCGATAACGCTCTTAATCTTCTGCTCATCATCGGAAATAACCGTAATAACGCCCTTATCCTTGTTAAGCTCAATATTGCTTTTACTCCCTTTAAAGTCAAACCTCTGACTTATTTCTTTCATTGCCTGATTTACGGCGTTGTCTACTTCCTGCATATCCACTACGCATACAATGTCAAAAGAATGTGCTTCTGCCATTTATACCCCCTTCTTTTCAAGGTTACTTTATTCCTCTATTTTCTGAGCCTTCGCGGACAAACCGGGAATGATGTCTGTATGAACTGCGCAATTTATTAAATTATAATACCTGAATTGCGTATGTTTTATCCCCACCTGTTTGCGTGCCTGTACATTGCACGCAAACAGGTGGGAGTGGTCAGGGGTATGCCGGTTTTATTCCGGTTTGTATCTCATCCCGGGTTCGGGATCTATTCCAAGGCTATCCATAACACGGTTGGTGTAGTTAAAATAACCAATGAGTTGTGCTGCGTCAAGGATGTCTTCGTCGGCAAATCCGGTTGCACGTAAAACTTCAACATCTGTTCTGTTGATTTCTTTAGGGGTCAGCGTTAATTTGGCTGCAAAGTCGAGCAGTTTTCTGGTGGCTGGATCAAGGTTGGCCTGGCGGTAATCCTCCTGAATTCTCGATACCTCGGCATCGTCTCTGATCTCTTCACGGAGATCGGATTCATGGCTCTCCATTCAGTAATAGCAGCCATTGAGCTTTGACACTACTGTAGCGATCAGTACCCGCTGCAGTTTGCTTAGACCTCCCGGGCTATCCATCATGTGGCGGTAAAGCTTCCTCCCGATTGCCATGGTCTCCGGGCGGAGGCTCTGGACTTTTACCAGATTAAGTACGCGCCCTGCTTTTGCGCGAGTCTCCTCGTAGATCTCTGCCAATAAACCATCAGCATCTTCTTCTGCTATCGTACGGATCCAGCTCATTGCTTTTTCCTCCTTAAAGAGTGAATCTCTCCAGCCAAAAGCTGGAGATTTCCGTTTAGCGATTTAGGGGTTTTTGATATATAACAATATTCTTATATTATATTATAATAATGCTTTACAGTAAATAAACCCCTTAAACCTTGAAAAAAAGAACTTGGTGATATAAAATACCAGACATAATGAACCCATGAATCAATATATAGTACTGTAACGTATCTGTATTGAGTAAAACCCAAGACCAGCGCTGAAAGAAGGAAAGAGAAACAGAAGACGCATGGAGACGGGATATAATAAATCCGAAGGAGAAAAAAAGAGATATGAATATTTATGTTTCAGGTTCAATGGCATACGACAGGATAATGGATTTCCCCGGTAAATTTTCAGATCACATTTTACCGGACAAGATACATATTTTGAATGTCTGTTTCACTGTTAACGGGTTAGTGGAAAAATTCGGAGGCACTGCCGGCAATGTGGCATATTCGTTGAGTCTGCTTGAAGAGAGTCCGGTTATACTTGCGACCATAGGGAAGGACTATGGAAGTTATTTCGATTGGCTGAAGAAGAACGGGATTTCCGTTGAGGGGATAAAGATAATCAATGATGAGTTTACTGCCGGTGCATATATAACAACCGACAAATCCGACAACCAGATAACAGGGTTTAATCCGGGTGCAATGAAGTATCCCTCCGGGTATAAGTTCAATAGTGACGGAACAGGAGACTCCATTGCCCTGATAGCACCCGGCAACCTTCAGGACATGATAGAGTATGCAAAGACTTGCAGGGACAGTGGCATCGATTATATCTGCGACCCCGGACAGTCGCTTACTGCCTGGAAAGGGGATGCGCTCAGGGAGTGGATTAATGGTTCAGCGATACTTATCTCCAATGATTACGAACTCGAGATGATTATGAAGATGACCGGACTGGATAAAAAGGGGCTTTTAGGGCTTACACGTACCATAGTTACAACCCTCGGAGAAAAAGGAGCTCTTGTCAGTACTTCAGATGGTGACACCACTATACCTCCGGCAAAGGTTTCCGGAGTTGTTGACCCTACAGGTGCAGGTGATGCATGCAGGGCGGGACTGATAAAAGGGCTTGTTACGGGCAAGGATATGGAGACTGCAGTCAAGATGGGCGCTGTTGCGGCAGTGTATGCGATAGAGAAATACGGCACTCAGGAACATCGGTATACATACGAGGATTTTGTTGAACGATACACAAGCAACTTTGGTCCGTTGTGATCCCCTCCGGCGTCAATAACTGCAACCGGTTATCCGGCACACTCCTGAAGCTTTTGCTTCTCGTGCATGCCGTTCTTCTGTTTGTGCTGCCATCAAATGCCTTATCCCTGACCCTTGAAGAGGGGCTTAAAATAGTTTCCGAGCGGGGCAGGGATATAAAGATATCCGAGGCAGAAGAGGATGTGGTAAGGGAGGGAGTGCAACTGGCAAGGTCTCCACTGCTGCCCCAGGTGGACCTCTATGCACATCAGACCTGGCTGAGGTACCGGCCGGAGGCGCTTTTGGGGGCTTTTGAGGCCATCCCTATCTCTGAGAAAGACTTCCTCACCTACGGCTTCAGGGTAAACCAGTTGGTATATGACTTTGGCAGTACCTATTCGATGCTGAGGGCCTCCAGGCTTGGATTAAAGGAAAAAAAGCTGGACACACTCAGGGTGAGAAACCTTGTTGCCCTTAATTTTACACTTGCCTACCTTGACCTCCTTGAGACAGGGAAGTTCCTGACAGTGGCTCAGAATGAGGTCAAACGATTTGAGGCGCATCTGAATGACACCAGGGCAATGTATGAGGAAGGACTTATTACAAAGAACGACCTGCTTCAGGCAGAGGTTATGCTCTCTGATGCAAGGCAGAGACTTTTAACCACAGAAAACCTCCGGGCAATGAGGGCTTCCAGGATAAACAGCCTGCTTGTAAAACCCCTGAACGAAGAGGTCAGTCCGGAGGAGATCAGTGTAAGACCCTATACAGAGATGAGCCTTGAGGCTGCATGGGAGTCTGCAGTGCGATTAAGGCCTGAACTTAAAGGGATACAGACAAGAATAAGGGCAAAGAAGGAAGAGTTGAAGGCAACAAAGGCAAGGTTTTATCCGGATATATACCTCTCCGGCGGATACGAATATCAGGAGAACCGTTACATGGTCTATGAGGGTAACTGGTCTCTTCTGGCAGGGGTAAAAATAAACCTCTTTTCAGGCGGTGCAACCAGGGCAAGGATAAGGCGGGGCGGGGCGGAGCTCAAAACGCTCGGTCTGACGGAAGAAAAACTCCGTGACAACATAATGCTTGAGGTGAAGAAGGCGTATCTTCAACTCCGGAGTACCGGGAAAAAGGTGGAGGTGACCAGCGAGGCGGTGGCACAGGCAGAAGAGAACCAGAGGCTCCAGAGGCTTCGCTATCGTGAAGGCGTTGGAACGGCAACGGATGTCATAGACGCTGTAACGCTGATGAGCAGGGCAGAGACAAACTACTGGAGTGCTGTTTATGATCTGAAGAGGGCTGAGGCAGGACTGCTGCATGCAATGGGAGAGGATATTAACGGGGTCTACGGGAAGAGCAGTCCCTGAATTCAGTGATAAACGGTTGCTGAAAGCGATATGGTAAAGTCTGAAGGGATATTTTACCTCTCGTCCAGAATATCCCTTACGATTTCAGCCACCTGGGGCTCGGGGTCGTTTAACAGTGGTTTCAGTGCTTCAAGCTCTTCTTTCCCTCCAATGGTTGCAATCAGGTAGGCGGCATCTCCCCTTACAGTGGGATTATCATCGTTGAGCAAAGGCAGCAGTGGAGTGATTGCAAGCCTTGCCTCCTCTGGCCTCTCCTTTTGCAGCTCCTCAATGAGTGCGGTAACCCCTATCCTCACCCGTACCCTTTCATCCCGCAGCAGGTCTCCTGTAATTGAATAGAGGGATGTATCATGTTTGAACATATCTATTATGTTTTCCAGAAAACCCTTTTGCATGTAATCAGCAATCATTTCTTTCAAATCGTCCTGCAATTTCACTCTCCTCCTTAATCTCTTTTATTGTCTTGAGGGGATTTTATCCCGCTATGAACTGCCATACATATTTTGCAGAGACTGAGACAATGATCAACGCAAGTATCACTTTTATGACCTTCTCGGGTATATGCTTCTGAGTCTTTGCCCCTAAATACATGCCGAAAAATCCCCCTATTCCAAACAACAGGCCCAGAGGCCAGTCAGGAGGGGCTGTCAGGCCATTGTTTAACGGAATTAAACTGTAGATTGCCACCCCTGAGATTGACGTGACAAATGTTCCCATTAATGCAGCGCCTGCCACCGTGTAAACAGGAAGTCTGAAAAATGTTATGCAGAAGGGGGCAATTATGGCACCTCCACCAATCCCGTATATGCCGCCAATAACCCCGACCACCAGTGACAATGCAAACATGGCAGGCACGCTGAAGGATATCCTCTCACCCATAAAGTCATACTCTATCCTGCTCAGGCTGTATGATACGTTAGAGATTCTGAGGGTGTTTTCAGGGAGATTCCGCTCCTGCAGGCGTTGAGCCATCCCCCCCTCGTTTGACCTTTTCTGCCTGACATCCCTGAAGAGCCGTACCCCGACGTATAAAAGGACAACCCCTACGAAAAACTTGAAAGTTTGCGGGTCAGGGAGATATTTCACCCTTATATAATACCCGGCCAGCACACCGGGTAATGTGCCTGCTATGATGCAGCCAGCCAGGGGCCACGACATCCTTCCTTCCCGGATGTATCTAAACACCCCTCCAGGTGTGCCCACGACATTATAGAGAAAATTGGTTGAACTGACAGATGGTGTGGTGAAGCCAAACATGCTCATCTGAAGGGGCAATATCAGAAAGGCCCCGGAGATGCCGGCCATGGAAGTAAAAAAGGATATCAGAAACGAGACAAGAGGTGGTATAAAGATATAGGTTTCAATTCCGGATATGGGGAAAACCACTTTTAAGAGATCCAAAGCAACTCCTTGCTGGATATTATAGCAAAAACTGCTTTTTGAAAAATGTTAAAATTGATTGGCTTCGTAATTATCAGCTGTTTTCACTGTATCAATAAACTTGAAAGGGGGCAAACCCTTGCGGCTACTGCTTGTAGAGGATGACATAAAGATCGCATCTTTTGTTTTAAAAGGACTCAGGGAGGCCGGGTTTGCCGTTGACCATGCCGCCAATGGTGAGGACGGACTTCATCTTGCCCTTACCATCTCCTACGATGCAGCCATTATTGATGTGATGCTGCCGGAGCGGGACGGTCTCAGCCTTATCAACGAACTTCGGGGCCAGGGGGTCGGGACTCCCATTATTATCCTTAGTGCCAGAGGCTCGGTGGACGATCGGGTTAAAGGGCTTCAGACAGGCAGTGACGATTACCTGACAAAGCCCTTTTCCTTTGCAGAGCTGCTGGCGCGTGTGCAGGCACTTATCCGAAGGTCAAGCGGCAGTGCCACCGACCCCTCACATCTTCAGGTTGGAGACCTGTCAATGGATCTGTTCAGGCGGGAGGTTGTTCGTGCAGGCAGGAAGATTGATTTACAGCCGCGTGAGTTTGCCTTGCTTGAATACATGATGTCCAGTGCAGGCAGGGTCATTACGAGGACCATGATTATGGAGCATGTCTGGAACTATGACTTCGACCCCCAGACCAATGTGGTGGATGTGCTGGTCTGCAGGGTGAGAAACAAGGTGGACAGGGGGTTTAAAGATAAGATGATTCACACTATCAGGGGAGTTGGTTATGTCCTTAAGGTCTCTTGACCGTATATGGAAGACCATCGGATTTCGACTCACCCTATGGTATTCAGCCCTCTTTATTCTTAGTTCTCTTATACTTTTCGTCATTGTTTATTTCCTCATTTCATCTTCTTTTAAACAGGAAGAGAGATATACGATTCAGTCAAAACTCAGGGAGTTTTCAGCACAGTACCAGAGGGGAGGCATAGAGGCACTGAAGAGCGAAGTCGGTTTTGAGGCACATTCCGGAAACCTCTTTTTTGTCAGGATGGCAGGGCCTCAGGGGCATACCCTTTTTGTAAATATTCCAGCCCTGATGGGAGATGGGTTTGATCTAAGGCAGATTGAGAACAGTGCCCCTACAGACAGCGGACAGTGGACACACCTGCCTGCAAAAGGTGATAAAGGGGGTGTGCTGGATATCGCCTCAACCAGACTGCCGGATGGAGGTATCCTTCAGGTCGGCATGAGCAGGGGTGAGAGGGAAGAGTTCCTGGAGAGGTTTCGCGAGACCTTTGCCGGTATCATCATTCCGGTGATACTGCTCGGTTTTACCGGGGGGGTGTTGTTTGCCTTCAGGGCACTTATGCCTATTCGTAACATAATAAAGACCGTCAGGTCCATAGACAAGGGCAGGCTGGATGCACGTGTCTCCGTCCGCCATACCGGGGATGAACTGGAGGAACTGACTATCCTGTTTAACGGGATGCTTCAGCGGATTGAGGTTCTTATTAACGGGATGAGAAGTGCACTGGACAATGTAGCCCACGACCTGCGTACTCCCATGACGAGACTGCGGGGTACGGCGGAGATGGCCCTCCGGTCAGGGCAGGACAGGGAGGTCTGCCGGGAGGCCCTGTCCGACTGTCTGGAGGAATCGGATCAGATCCTTACGATGCTGAACACGCTCATGGATATATCAGAGGCGGAGACAGGGGTGATGAGGCTAAGGCTGGAGAAAATAAATCTCTCTTCCCTGATAGAGGATGTGGTTGACCTTTACCGTTATGTTGCAGAGGAGAGGGATATCGCCATTTACATAAAGACACCCGGGGAGCTTTTTCTGACTGCCGACCATAACCGGATGCGGCAGGTTATTGCAAACCTGCTGGACAATGCCGTTAAATACACTCCTGCGGGTGGCAGGGTGGAGGTTGAGGCCTCACGGAAAGGGGACCATGTGATTGTCCGGGTGGAGGATACCGGTATCGGTATCTCCGAGGAGGAACTGCCAAAGATCTGGGGCCGCCTCTACCGTGGAGAGCAGAGCCGTTCTGCAAGGGGGCTGGGTCTGGGGCTGAGCCTTGTGAAGGCAGTAGTCCATGCCCATAAGGGATATGTTGAGGTTTACAGTGAGCCTGACAGGGGTTCCGGATTTATAATATATCTGCCTGCAAAAGCTGCTTAGCATATTAACCCGGACTCGTATTAAAACCTTTCATAAGTGTAATCTTCCGGAAATCTTCCCGCAATGTTGCTGTTATATAATCAGGTGTTATGACAGGCAGGGCAAAAAACATATCTCTAATCCTTGCAGCTTTTTTAATCCTGCTACATGGTTGTGCGACCTATCATCCCGAGCCGATTGAGGGGCCTGCTGTGAAAAATGCCCTTATGCCACTGGCAACGGAAGTTATAAGGATCAAGGCAGGGGCAATCAGACATCCGATATTAAGACCTGTTGATTTTGATATTCGCGACGGTCTTTCTCCTGATGAGGCGGCTGTTATGGCTGTTATCGCCAATCCGGCCCTCCGTGCTGTTCGAGACCTGAGGGGGATTGCCGGGGCCCAGCTTATCCAGGCTGGAATCCTTCCCAACCCCCGGGTCTCTTATAATCTGGATATCCCCACAGGCGGAAATAAAGAGGGTGCGGTTAACGGGTATGGTTTCGGGATTGGCTGGGATATCCAGTCTCTTATTACCAGGGGTGCAAGAGTGGATGCAGCCCGGGCGCATGCCGCCTCGGTAGACCTTGATATAGCGTGGCAGGAGTGGCAGGTGGCGGAGTCTGCAAAGCTCCATCTCTTCCGTCTGTTTTATCTTGACAGGCAACTGTTACTGACAAAAAAAGCAGAGCAGCAGTTCAGGGAAGTCCTTAAGGCTATTAAAAAGTCGGCTGCCTCAGGGGAGAGGACGGATACGGACCTTGCTGTCGCAGAGGTGGCCCTGCAGCAGGCACATGCCTCTGTCTTAACCACGGAAAAGGCAAAGGAGCGGGAGAGGCTTGCCCTTAACAGAACACTTGGTATCCCTCCTGATCAGATTATTCCCATTCAAAGAGATATCTCACTTCCCTTATGGCGCTCACTGCCGTCAGGGGTAGTGATTACGGAAGGGATAGAGGGCCGCCGTCTTGACCTCCTTGCCTTAAAGATGGGATACCGGAGCCGGGAGGCAAGTGTGCGGGCAGCCATCCTGTCTCAGTTTCCGAAAATAAGTATCGGTCTGAACAATACACGTGATACAGGAGGCATTGTTACCACCGGGTTTGAGGTCGGTATCGACCTTCCGTTTTTTGACCGGAACCAGGGTAAAATCGCCGTTGAACGCGCAACCCGCAGACAGGTTTTTGATGAGTATATTACCCGCCTCTTTGAGGCACACTCAGATGTTGCGGGCATCCTGTCGGACATAAAATCCCTGAAAAAGGAGCTCAGCGCCACTGCCGGGTCTTTGACTGTACTGAAAAACCTGACACAGACCTACAGGAGGGCGTTGGAGCAGGGCAGTACCGATATTATGAGTTATAACAAGGTGCAAAACGAGCTGACGGCAAAACAGATAAGAATCATCAAATTAAGGCAGGCATTGAGTGATATGGGCATTGCCCTGGAGGTGGCGGCAGGAGAGTACCTTCCGGTTGTCAAAGGGGCTTCACCTGCCTCGCCTGCAAAGATGGACAATGCAAAGGAGCCGGAATGAAACGACCGATATCGGGAATCACTATCATTTCAATTATTGCAATAGCGCTGGCAGCCGGATATTTTCTGATAGAACGTGGTAACAGAGAGATATCAGCCGGCAAGGGACCTCAGCCGGTATTGATAGAGACCGGCAGGCCGTCACTTCGGGATTTTCGACTCTCTGCAGAGTGGATCGGCCGGGTTGAAAGCCGTTACCTCGTGAAGGTCGTGGCTCTGGAGGAGGGAAGGGTCATCTCTGTAGATACGGCGGATGAAACGGTTATCAAAAAGGGAGCCCTGTTGTTTACTATGGGCGGCCCCGGAATTAACAGCCGCCTGGCCTATCTGAAGGACAGGGTTGCCTCTTTAGAACAGAGATTATCCATATCAGAGGCACGGGTCAAACGGAAGAGACAGGCTGTAAAACAGAGGTTTTCCTCCCGGGACGAACTTGAGACGGCAGAGGATGCCCTTGCCCGGATTCAGTCAGACCTGAGCAAGACAGGGCATGACCTTCAACTCCTTGAAGACCTGATAAGGATCAGGGCCCCTATTCGCGGTGTCTTTACCCGGAGGACTGTAACTGCAGGTCAGGATGTGGAAAAGGGGATGATACTCGGCTATATCACTGATCCCGCTCACCTGCGGATTGTTGCAACACTGTTTCCCGGCCCGACCGTCTCACTTCAGGGTAAGACAGCAATTGTTCACACACCAGAGGGACAGACAATCACAGGCAAAATAACCAGGGTGCTTCCGGAGCATACCCCTGCCGGTGGAACAGTTGTATGGATTGAGAGCAGCGAGGTCAATCGCAGGCTCAAACCAGGGGAGACAGTGAGTGGTGAGGTCATTCTTGAGACAAGGCATGCAGCCCTTGCCATCCCTCAAAGCGCCATTGTCTACGGCAGTAACCAGAGGCAGTATATCTTTGTAAAACAGGCTAAAGGCTATAAGAAAGAGGAGGTGCACACAGGGCTCAGATCCGGTAATTGGCTGGAGGTCATCTCCGGTATAACAGGCAATGATGAAGTAGTTACAAAAGGGGCATATGAATTGTTCTACCGGGATTTTAACAAGACGTACAGGGTACCGGACTGATGAAGAGATTTCTCAGCTTTGTAATCGATAATCCCCTTGTCATGGCATTTGCAGTTATACTGATTACCATTACAGGTCTCTATGCTGCCATCCATATGCCGGTTGACCTATTTCCGAACCTTGATATCCCCGTGGTAAACATTATCACCCATTATCCCGGCGCTTCACCGGAGGACATGGAGCTTCTCATCACCCGTCCGCTTGAGGACGAGGTGCGGGGCATTCAGGGGGTTAAACGGGTTGCCTCCACATCCGTGCAGGGGATATCACAGGTCACGGTAGAGTTCACCTGGGGAACGGGCATCAGGTATGCCCGCCAGCTTATACAGGCACGGCTGGCACGGGTTAAAAGCATCCTTCCTCCGGGCACTCTCCCACGTATTGAGAACATCGGGACGACCCTTCAGAATGTTGTCAGCTATGTCGTCTATGGTGGACAGGACCTGATAGCCCTTAGAAACAATGTCCGCTATAACCTGGCCAACAGGCTCATGGCCATAGACGGTGTCTCCTATGTTGAGGTGCTCGGGGGTGACCAACGCGCCTTTATTGTAAGGATAAGACCGGAGAAGCTTATCCCCCTGCACCTGACAGTGGATGACATAGTGAAGACTATCAGGCAGAACAACATGACGGCTGTGGCAGGTTATCTTGACCGGTCTTCCCAGGAATACCTGATTCGCGGTGACGCCCGTCTGAGGACACTGAATGACATACGCGCACTCCCGGTTATTGCAAGGGCTGACCGTTCCGTGCTCCTTGGCTCTGTTGCCTCCGTGTCCTCAGGTGTGGTGCCGAGACACTATGTGGTGCATGGAGACGGTGTCCCGGCAGTTGCCTTTATAGTTCGTAAACAACCAGGGGCAAGCGCCATCCGTGTTGCCCACGAGGTCAATGCAGAGATTGCCGGACTGCACAGCCTCTTTCCCCCCGGGACCAGGATAAAGAAATTCTATGACCAGTCGGAAATCATCACTGAGGCACGCAACAGCATTTTTTACGGTCTCCTGATCGGCGCACTGCTGGCCGTTCTGGTCCTCTACTTTTTCCTTGGGGCGTTGAGGCCCACCCTCATTGTGGCGGCAACCATTCCGGTTACCCTGATTGCAACTCTTACGGTAATGAGTATCTTCGGCCTCGGCCTTAACGTGGTTACCATGTCTGCATTGACTCTCGCTGTGGGGATGATCGTGGATGATGCAATAGTGGTATCCGAAAATATCTTCAGACACCGCCAGATGGGGAAGAATGAACAGGATGCAGGTATAGACGGAACAATCGAGATCGCAGGAGCAGATGCATCAGGGACTTTTACGACCGTTGCCGCCTTTCTGCCCCTGATCCTCATAACCGGCCTGGCGGCCATCTTTCTCAAGCCTTTTGGATTAACGATCAGCGCCGCCCTTGTAGTTTCGCTGCTGCTGTCAATCAGTTTTGTCCCAATGGCATTCAGCAGGAAAGGGATAACCCCGCCCGGTACCGACTTTGTGGGTGCCCGGCTGCTCAGAAGGCTGGATGAGGCATTACATGCCATCCTCCGGTTCTGTTTCCGGCACAGGGGGCTGACGATTTTCACAGCGTTTCTCTCTCTATCTTTAATCGGAATTGTCGCCTTCCTGGGCAGGACAAACCTGCTGCCTCCTATAGACGAGGGGGCAATCCTCAGCGAGTATGTCATGCCGCCCGGAACGGCGCTGTCGGAGAGCAACCGCATCGGGAATGCACTGGAGCGCATCGCCCTTTCCGACCCTGATGTAACATGTGTCTACCGGAGAACGGGCTCTCCGGAGCAGGGATACCAGATAGAGGGTGTGAATATGGGCGAGATTATGATCAAACTGAAGCCGAAAAACAAAAGAAAGAGGTCTGTTGTTGAGATTATGGATACACTAAAAAAGGAGTACGGAAGGTTCGGGGGGATGGTCTTCCTGTACCACCAGCCGACTCAGGAGAAGATAGACGAGAGCTTCTCCGGCCTCTCTGCACTGTTTGGTGTGACGATCTACGGAACGGATATGAACACGCTTGCCTCCCTGTCAAACGATGTGGAAAGAATTATGGCGGAGGATCCCGTAGTCTCAAATATCATAAATAACACCAGGGTAAAGGCATCCGAGATAGTGGTTCAGATAAAGTACCCGCAACTTGCCCGGTATGGTGTCTCGTCTGCGGATGTCCTCAATACGCTTCGGGCGGCAGAGCTGGGGGTGGAGGCGACCAGGATTATACGGCAGAGGGAGAATATCAGCGTTCTTGTAAGGATGGGCCTTGACAGGCCACACGATATCGACTCAATCAGGAAAGTTCCGGTATCTTCCGGCAACGGCAATATAATCCCCCTTGACCGGGTTGCGGATTACAGGATTATCCAGACCCCCTCATCCATTACACGGCTTAACGGACAGCGGGAGGTCACCCTTGTATCAGAGGTTGACGGCAGTATTCCCGCACTTGTGTCCCGCCTGAAGGAGCGCTTTCGCTCCATCAGGCTGCCTGAGGGTTACAGTATCGACTTTACCGGCCAGTACAGGTCATTGATACGGACAGCCAGGGATATGGTCTTTGTGGTGCTCGGAGCCATAGCCCTGATTTACCTTATCATGGTCATGCAATTCCGCTCCCTGCTGCAGCCGCTTGTCATCCTCACTGCCATACCGCTGTCCATGGTTGGTGCTTTTACGGCCCTGTTTATAAGCGGACAGGGGCTTGATGTATCGGTGGGTATGGGGATTGTGACCCTTGTCGGTATCTCCGTTAACAATGCCATTGTTCTCCTTGACTACTCCAACAGGAGGGTTGCCAGTGGAGAGACGGTCAGGGAGGCGCTCCTGTCTGCTGCCTCCGTGCGCCTTCGTCCTATCCTGATGACAGCGCTGACTACCATCTTTGCACTGATCCCGACAGCGGTCGGTACGGCCGCGGGGTCAAATATTTTTCAACCGTTTGCCGTTACGGTAATCGGTGGCCTTGTTTCAGGTACAGTATCAACACTCATTGTAGTCCCGGTGCTGGCTACATTTGTATCAGGACGTATGGAGGGAATAAAAGAGCAGGGTCAGCAGGAGTAGGGATGTTATATTTTAAAGAGATTTTCTCAATCCATTTTTTCTATATTATTATAAGTAGCACTTTTTCTTAAAATACGGGGGAACTCCATTTAATGAATAAAAAAAGAGGACAGCATATACTGTGTGTATTTCTGTTGATATCCTTGCTGGCTGCTGCCAATATGGTAAATGCCGGAGAAAATGATACTGAGAAGGCTGGCGATGTGTTGCTCGTGCTTATTCCTGCAACAGCGTATGGGACTGCATTTTTCCTGGACGACAAAAGCGGGAAGACTCAATTCTACAAGTCGTTTCTGACGAACCTGGGAGTTACACTTGTCTTGAAGCTTTCAATAAACAAGGAGCGGCCGGATCAGAGTAACAATCACTCTTTTCCCTCCCTGCACACATCAGCAGCATTTCAGGGTGCTGCTTTCATCCAGAGACGCTATGGCTGGAAATATGCCATACCCGCGTACGCAGGGGCAACATTTACGGGTTACAGCAGGGTTTATGCAGACAAGCATTACATAGAAGATGTTGTGGCCGGTGCAGTTATAGGAGTTTTGAGCAGTTACTATTTTACAACACCGTATAAAAGCGTAACCGTAACTCCAATTGCGGGTAACGGGTTTTACGGTCTGACTGTTAACAGGATATGGTAAGCCTGACACGCTGCATCAGGATGCTGTTCTGCTGCCAGAGGGTCGACACCCGCAATCCATTCCCGGGCAGATCGGTCCCGGGAAGATATGCTTGGGCATGATTGAAAAACTCTTCGATACGATAGGCCTTCTCGGCAACTGGGGCTACCTGATAATCTTCCTTGCTGCCTTCCTTGAAAGCTCAGCCTTCCTGGGACTGCTTGTGCCTGGTGAGAGCGTGGTTATTCTGGCAGGGGTGCTTGCCTCGCAGGGATATTTTGACCTCTGGAACTGTCTGTGGGTAATCGCCCTCGGTGCCGTGCTTGGTGACAGTGTGGGGTACAGCCTGGGCAAGGCAGTTGGAAGGGGCTATTTTGAAAGGCACAAGAGGCTGCTCCTCCTCAAGGAAAAGCATATCCGGAAAGTGGACAGGTATTTTGAAAAACATGGCGGCAAGACAATCTTTTTCGGCAGGTTTGTAGGGTTTCTCCGTGCACTGGCACCCTTTGTAGCCGGTATGGCAAAGATGCCTTACAGAAGATTCCTCATTTATAATGTCTCAGGCGGTATTTTATGGTCAATCAGCTTTACACTGCTTGGGTATTTCTTTGGTCAGAGCTGGCAGTTAATCGAGAAGTGGTCAGGCAGGGCAGGTGTTTTTGTCCTCTTTATTCTGCTGGTAGCCGGTGGGTTTGGTTATCTGTATAAAACCGTGGTCAGAAGACACGCAGAGATTTGCGGATGGGTCATGGATAAATACAGGGTTTTTATTTCAGACCCGCGGATCAGGGGATTTGTGGAGCGTCATCCTGAGCTCGTCTTGTTTGTCCGGGAGAGGCTCTCGCCGGAGAGTTATCTGGGGCTTCATCTTACCGTGGGACTTGTAATAAGTGCGGTCTTTGTATGGGTATTCGGAGGGATAACCGAGGATATACTCACCGGTGACCCTTTTGTGGCGGTTGACACCTGGGTCCTTACCCATGTGCTTTATTTCAGAACCCCTGGGGTAAGCCGTTTTATGATTTTATTTACACAGCTTGGCGGGGTTATAGCAATAATGATCGGCAGTCTTGTTGTGGGAAGTTATCTGGTATTAAGAAGACGGTTTGATTATCTTGTCACCTATATCATGGCAATACTTGGCGGAGGGTTCCTTGTTACTGTATTGAAAAGGGCGATTCACAGGATAAGGCCAATCTCTGAAACCTCACTTATAAGTATAGGTGGGTGGAGCTTTCCGAGTGGTCATGCCATGATATCTGTGATATTATATGGAATGATTACATACTTTATAATCCGGGATATGAGGTCATGGAAGTTGCGTGTATTCATGGTGATGGCAGCAGGGTTTGTGATCTTTATGATAGGCCTCAGCAGGATATATCTCCAGGTTCATTACCTGAGCGATGTGCTTGCGGGTTATGCCGGGGGGATGTTCTGGCTAAGCATCTGTATAACGGGGCTTGAGGTGTACAGGAAAAAGGTTTCTGTCAGGAGGGGCGGGTGAAGCCTGATAACCTAATCCAGAAGTAAGAGGCTTTAAGGAGTGACATGATAAACCCTTCACTCATTCTCGTCCCGGGATATGGATATGTATAAAAAAATCCTCTCAGCAGTCAATGAACACCTGAATTCGGAAGTCTCTGCAAGGTATGCATTGCACCTTGCCAGGGCCTGCAGGGCAAAGTTTTATATCTCTTTTATCGCAGACAGTGGTATGCCGCAATCAGGCATTGATAAGGCCGGGAAGGCTATGAAGAGATTGTTTGCAGAGGCAAGGAATCTGGGTGTTCAGGTGGAGAGTATCACAGGTGTTGGCGATCCGGTAAGAGAGATTGACAGGATTGTCAGGCATGAGGGAATCAACCTGGTTTTTGCATCTACGAGGCGGGAGGATGTTGAGAAGAGGTTTTATGCCGGTACCATTGCCCGGAGGCTCTCCTTGAGGCTTCCGTGTTCAGTAGCACTCGTAAGGGTGGTTCACATGGGAAAGATTCATCCGCACAAGATACTCGTCCCGCTTAAGGCAAGGATTAATCGTATGAAAGAGAGGGTCTTTTTTACTGCAAAGATGGCAGAGGCCTTCAATTCAAAAGTGTCTGTATTCCATTGCACGGAGCCGATAGTAAGGTTTTTTCATGGTGAGATTCCCCTCACCCCTGTCCAGAGAAAGGCAGGGTTGCCCGGGGATATATCGGATTTTATGGAGCATATCGGAAAATACAGGATAGAGCTTGAGGGGAGGCTTTCATCCGGGGCTGCATTGAGAAGCATAACAATTGAGGCTGCTTCAAAGAGGCACGACCTTATAATAATGGGGGCCAGCGAGCGGAGTCTTCTGGCCTCCATTCTGAAAGGGAATCCCGTGGAAGACGTGCTCAGGGAGACCCCATGTAATCTCATAATCCTTAAACCGCGACATGAAGATTAATAATCTCGCAAGAGAGGAAGTCCTTCACACGCTTGTCACCTCGGAAGGGGGCCTTACCGAAGAAGAGGCAAAAAAACGATTTGAGGAGTTTGGACCAAACGAGATCCGGGAGGTAAAAAGGACTCCTTTACTGGTGAGGTTTCTCAGGCAGTTCACCCATTTCCTTGCCATCCTTCTGTGGATAGGGGCAGGGCTTGCCTTTTTATCAGAGTATCTGCACCCGGGAGAAGGGATGCTGACACTCGGGCTTGCAATAGTTGGTGTCATATTTGTCAATGCAGTCTTTACATTCGTACAGGAGTACAGGGCTGAAAAATCCATAGAAGTTTTAAAGCAGCTCCTTCCTTTTTATGTGAAGGTAATAAGGACGGGCATGGAGAAGGAGATACCCGCAAGAGATGTGGTAGTGGGAGACGTGATAATCCTTTCAGAAGGGGACAGGGTTCCCGCAGATGCAAGGCTTATTGACAGTAATTACCTGATGGTGAACAATGCCCCCCTGACAGGTGAGTCCGAACCCGTGCCCCTTGATCACAACCCCTATGTGGGTGACCTGATCGAAAGCAGAAATATTGCCTTTGCCGGAACCACGGTGGTAAGCGGCACTGGAAAGGGTGTTGTCTTTGCAACGGGCATGAGGACGGAGTTCGGCCGTATAGCCCATCTGACAAGTGGTGTGGAGACAGGCTTGAGTCCGCTGCAGCAGGAGATTGTCAGGGTAACAAGGATTATTGCAGTCTTTGCAACAATAATGGGCATCTTCTTCTTTATGGTGGGACAGTTTATAGGCAGGAGTTTTTGGGAGAACTTCATCTTTGCCATAGGCATAATCGTGGCAAATGTGCCTGAGGGGCTGCTTCCCACGGTAACCCTCTCCCTTGCAATGGGAAGTCAAAGGATGGCAAGGAAGAAGGCATTGATAAAGACCCTCACCTCTGTAGAAACACTCGGCTCCGTAACGGTCATATGCACTGACAAGACCGGCACACTTACCCGGAACTTGATGGAGGCAAAAAACTTCTGGTCTGACGGAGAGATTCACGGAATGGAGGACCTGAAGAAATCGGCTCTTCTCGCCACGATTGCAGGCCTCTGTAACAATGCAAGATTTATTGATGATAAACACAGCGATGGCCAATACAGCGGAGACCCTACCGAGGTCGCCCTCTTAAAAGCTGTAAGGGAAAGGGTGGGTGACCTCAAAGGAGAGAGGATATTTGAGGTACCGTTTGATTCCGAGAGAAAGAGGATGACCACCGTGAATGTAATCGAGGGGAAAGAACTTGCCCTGACAAAGGGTGCCCTGGAAAGCGTGCTTCCCTTGTGCAGCCACATGCTGTTGAATGGTGAAGAGGTGGAGATGGATGAGCACCTGAGGAAGATGGCAGAGGATGCTTATCATTCACTGACCGGCAATGGCCTTCGGGTCCTCTCTTTTGCATACAGGGAGTTAAAAGACAGTGGGGCCTCGACTCTTAACCCTGCGGAGATAGAGAAAGACCTTGTCTTTGCAGGCCTGATCGGTATTGAGGATCCTCCGAGACCAGAGGTCCCTGAAGCAATAAGAAGATGCCGTGAGGCAGGAATAAGGGTGATAATGATTACAGGTGACGGGAGCAGGACTGCTGTTGCCATCGCAAGGGAGATAGGACTTGTAAGGGAAAATCCTGTGGTGATAGAGGGACATGAATTTGAAAGGATGAAAGACAGGGAGCTCAGGGAGAGGCTTTCAGGCAGAGAGATAATATTTGCAAGAATGACGCCGAAATACAAGATGAGGGTCGTTTCCATACTTAAAGAAGGGGGTGAAAGGGTTGCAGTGACAGGGGACGGCGTTAATGATGCACCTGCCCTGAAAAAGGCTGATATCGGTATTGCAATGGGCATTGCAGGAACTGATGTGGCAAAGGAATCGGCAGACATGATCCTGCTGGATGATAATTTTGCCTCCATAGTGAACGCCATAGAGGAAGGCAGGGCAGTGTATGAGAACATAAGAAAGTTTATGAGTTATATATTTTCGTCAAACATCCCCGAGATTGTACCGTATCTTGCCTATGTACTCTTCAGGATTCCGCTGCCCCTTACCATTATGCAGATACTTGCAGTTGATCTCGGAACCGACATGCTTCCCGCCCTTGCCCTTGGGGCAGAGAAGCCCACAAAAGAGCTCATGAAACAACCTCCCAGGTCACCGCGTGAGAGGCTCCTGAATCTCAAGCTCTTGAGCCGGGCATACCTTTTTCTCGGACCCATAGAGGCAGCGGCAGCCATGTTCGGATTCTTCTATGTCCTGAATACGGGCGGGTGGACGTGGGGAGAGACGCTTGCAGCAGGCAATCCTCTATATATGCAGGCAACAACTGCATGCCTTACAGCCATAGTAGTCACTCAGGTTGCCAATGTCTTTGCATGCCGCTCTTTCAGAGAATCGGTATTCAGTATCGGTTTTTTCTCCAACAAATTGATATTTGTTGGCATAGCATTTGAGCTCCTGTTTCAGCTCTTTATTGTTTATCATCCATTGGGGAACAGGATATTCTCAACATATCCCATCCCGCTAAAGGTCTGGCTTGTCCTGATACCTTTTGCATTTATTCTCTTTGCAGCAGAGGAGTTAAGGAAGTTTTTCCGGGCAGGCATACACAGAACTTCCTCTCCCTGATAAATCCCCACTTTCACTCCTCACACCTGCAATGTCTCCTCTTTGGCGACCACCACAGGGAGATAAAGAAGATCAGGGTCAGTAAAGAGACAATGGTGGCTCCGGACGGCACATCCCAGATATAGGAGAGGATCAGGCCAACAATGGAACCCCCTGTGCCGATTGCAGCAGAGATAAAGATCATGGGCGTCAATCTGTGAACAAGCTGATAGGCTGCCGCTGCCGGGGTAACAATCAGTGCAAATACAAGTATAACCCCAACGGCCTTCAGTGAGACCACCACGGTCATGGCTATGAGAACCAATAGCATGTAGTACAGGAACGTAACCGGCAGTCCGCTGGCTTCTGCCATCTCCTGATCAAACGTGATAAACTGCAGCTCTTTATAAAGCAATGCAACGACTGTCAGGACAAAAACAGATATACCCAGGATCAACCACAGGTCAGCAGGGGTGACGGAAAGAATGTCCCCGAAGAGATATCCGTAGACGCCGGCCTGATACTGCTTCATCAGGCCTATAAATAGGATGGCCAGGGCCATGGTAAAAGCAAAGAAGATGCCAACGGATATATCGAGTTTCAGCTCACCGCGATCTGTTGCCCAGCCGACAAAGAATACCATCAGGAGACTGAAGAGGAGGGCGAGGAGCAATGGATGGATTCCAAGCAGAAAACCGAGTGTTACCCCGGCAAAAGATGCATGGGCAATCCCGGCACCTATAAAAGAGAACCCTTTTACCACTACAAACACACCTATTACAGAGCAGAGTATTCCGATCAGGATGGCAGCCAGGAGCGCCCTCTGCATAAATGCAAAGGCAAAGAAGTCGGATATCACCTGAGAGAAGGCATTATCCATGGTGAACATCCCCTACAATAACGTATACCCGGCCGGCCGCTTCGGTTACAATTACATTGGCGTTATAGATACGCTGGAGTTTCTCCTGGGTCAGCATCTCCTCCGGAGTTCCGATTAAGACCTCTCCGTCTGCCATGAATATTATCCGGTCTACCATGGAATAGACAAGATTTACATCGTGGGTTACCAGGAAAATGGTCAGATTCCGCTCCTTGTGCAGTGTTTTTAAGAGGGCCACAATTTCCCGCTGCGCTCTTACATCAACAGCAGCCGTGGGCTCGTCAAGGAGCAGGACCTCCGGGTCGGCAGACAGTGCCCGTGCAATCAAAACGCGTTGGCGTTGCCCGCCTGAGAGGTGGGCTATGGGGACATGCATAAGCTCTGTCAGCCCTACATCGGCTATGGCCTGTTCAGTCCGTTTACGGTCCAGGTCTTTAGGCCGCCTGAAAAGTCCTATTTTGGCATACCTGCCCATGATGACCATATCAAAGACCGTGGCTGGATAGGATATGTCCAGTGTTTCCCTTTGGGGGACGTATCCTATCTGCCTGCGGGCCGTCATTACCGGCTGTCCAAATATTTTGATGCTCCCCCCAAGAGGTTTTATCAAGCCGACCAGTGATTTCAGAAGCGTGGTCTTGCCGCAGCCATTCGGGCCGATTATGCCTATGGATTCACCTCTGAATATATCCAGACTGATATCGCGCAGCACAGGTTTTTCTATGTACCCCAACGTTACGTTGTCAAAAACAATGCGTTCATCTCTTTTTCCGTTGATTTGTCGGTTGTTTTTCATTCCGGCTGCCCACTCCCCCCAATGGCTTTCAGTATTCTCCGGACATCCTCCTGCAGCATTTCAATATAGGTGTCAGTCCCCGGCAAGGAACCGGGAAGCTGTGTGGCTACCACTACCACAGCCCCTGTCTCTTCAGCCACCATATTCGGAATCCTTGGCGGGAACTGTGGTACCGTAAGGATTATCCTGATTCCCCTTTTACGCATCAAGGTTATAACCGTGCGAAGATGACGGCCGGATGGCTCCTTTCCCGGCACACTGATTATGGTTGCCGCCTCTTCAATGCCATAGCGTTTAAGGAAATATGTGAAAGCCGGAACCGCGGTTACCACTGCCTCACCTGAAAGCGTGGAGAGGGGTTTTTTTATTCTTTTATCCAGCGCTAATAACCGATCAATATAAAGACCGGCATTTCTGCGATAGAGATCGGCATGGGAAGGATCGGCACGGACCATTCCCTCCATTATAGCAAGAACCATCTGTCTTGCATTCTCAATATCCATCCAGACATGGGGATTGTTATTGATTACATTGCAACTGCGTGATGCACTCACCTGAATGAGCCGGGAGTTGCCGGCGTTTCTCACCAGTTTATCCGCCCAGGTCTCAAGCCCCAATCCCACCCGGACAAAGAGGTCCGCCCTGGCAATGGCCTTAACATCGCTGCCCCTGGGCTCATAGGTATGGGGATTTTCAAGGCCTGTGATAATGGATTTGACAGAGACGAGGTTTCCACCGATATTACGTGCAAAATCAGCAAGTACCGGGATTGTGACCACAACGTTTAATCTGTCTCTCCTCTCCTGCGCAAGGGAGATGTTGAAAATGAGCAGAAGAAACACGACAACAAGGGATATTGTCTTTAGCACTTTTTTATTCCTGCCAAAATTCAGGTGGTGCAAGGTCAGGTCTGATGCTTAAGAATTGGTCAAACTTTATAAGTGCAGACCTGGTCATTGTTTAATTGTATTTAGAATTGCTTTCTTGTAGTGTTCGAAATCCTTGAGAGGAGGTATTCGTTCCATTATATCTTCCGGCAGTTTCTCGAATCTGATCATGTCTGAAATATATCATAAATCAAGGGGTTAGAGCAAAAACTGACCTTCCTGCAATATTGCAGCAAAAACTAATACAAACAGGCTTTCGGGAAGGCATTACTGTGTTGGCTCACCTGAACCATCCCCTGCGATGGAATATCCAGAGCAACCCTCCGGCTATGGCAAGCATAATTGCGAGCACAGCAGGGTAGCCGTAGTGCCATTTTAGTTCCGGCATGTACCGGAAGTTCATGCCGTAAATGCCGGCTATTAGCGTCAGCGGCATAAAAACAGCAGAGATAAGGGTGAGGAGTCTGAGGCGCTTGTTCGTCCTGTCCTGCAGCGTAACTACATAGTGCTGGCGGAGTTCCGAGAGGTGTGCCTGTTGTCGATTGACAGAGCGGATGGCGTATTCCAGGTTGGCCAGGGAATCGCGGTAATATTCGCGGAAGTCTTTAATATCAAAGAACTCAGATTCTATTGTTTGCAATGTTGTAACACAATGATGTTGCTCCTCAAAGGTAATTGATAGGCGGGAAACCCGCCGTTTTAATGTCAGTACCTTGTCTATGTCGACTTCCTCATCCCTGTCAATGGCCTCTTCGAGTGAGTCAATTTCGCGGCGTGCCTCCAGTGCATATGCCATGTCCTCATCAATTAACCGGTCAAGGATCTGATATATAATGGCGGATGTGCTTTGAGTATGAAATCGCACAGCAGTTGAGAATTCCTTTGCGATGCTCTTCAGGGCAGGAATGGGCAACTTGTGAATGGTGACAATGGCGTGGGGCAGACAGATGATTGTGAGAAAAGACTGGTCAGGCCTGTCCCACCGGGGCTGTGTGGGCAGCTTGATGAAGAGTGCCTGATCATAGGGTGCGATTCGGGTACCGGCAGAGGAGTCAAGGCATGTCTCCAGGATTAGCGGATGCAATTGCAGTGGAGACAGGAAGTCCTTCAGGGCTGTCTCGTCGGATTCCGTTATGTCAATCCAGAAGGGCCTGCCTTCTGTACGGGAGGCAAAGAACTCCTCAACAGAGGAAGACTCCAGATACCGGTTTTTGTTTAACATGAAAGTATCAAGTTCCATCCGGATACCTCTTCAAAACGTCAGGCCAATCTCCTGACTCAACGTTCAAAAATCCCCTTTTACAGCTGATTTCAGAGCGTTCTGATAGAATTTCGTTACGTATTCCTTTGTCATTCTGCGGGCACTGAAGCGTGGAGCAGTGCTTATCATTGCCTCTTTCATAACCCTGACCCATTCATGAGGAATTCCGTCATCTCCCACATTATAATAAAGTGGAATCACCTGGTTTTCAAGAATGTTATATATGGCTTCGGAATCAGCCGTATCCTTGTCCGGTGTATCCTCATCACCAAAGGCCCAGCCGTTTTTGCCGTTAAACCCCTCTACCCACCAGCCGTCGAGTATGCTGAGATTTGGAACTCCGTTCAGTGATGCCTTCATTCCGCTGGTTCCGCATGCCTCAAGTGGCGGCATGGGGTTGTTCAGCCATACGTCAACCCCGTGCACAAGATACTGGGCCAGTTGCTCATCATAGTCCTCCACAAAGGCTATGCGGCCCCCAAAGGATGGGTCCTTTGCAGCGTTAAAAACCTGCTGCAGAAGCTGCTTTCCGGGGTCGTCATCAGGGTGGGCCTTTCCGGCAAAGATAATCTGTACAGGTCTCCAACGATCATTAAGCATTCTCTTAAGTCTTTCAAGGTTGTGTAAAATCAAGGTAGCCCTTTTATATGTTGCAAATCTGCGGGAAAACCCGAGGGTCAGGGCATTCGGGTCAAGCAGCACTCCTGATGCAAGTACAATTCGCGGATCCGCATTTTCGTAAAGCCACCGCTCTCTTACCCTCTCTCTCATCCTTATTATTAATTTCATTTTGACCCAGAAGTGTGTCTTCCATATCTCCTCATCGCTGATATCCTCTACCAACCTCCACGTCTCCGCAACATCGTGCTTGTTCAGCCAGTCCATATCCACAAATTTGTTCAGTAAAAGCTGAATCCTCGGCTCAATCCATGTGGGTATGTGAATACCGTTTGTTATGGACTCTATAGGTATGCTCTCTTCAGGCAGGTCAGGCCATAGCGGCTGCCACATCCTGCGTGTAACCTCCCCGTGTTTTTTGCTGACGGCATTACGGTACCCCGACATTCTCATGGCAAATGCCGTCATGTTAAACCCGGCAGCCGGATCGGCAGGGTTTGTTCCGAGTTTCATGAAGGCCTCGCTATCCAGGCCAAGGGAGGGCCAGTAACTATGAAAGTATTTTTCCATCAGTGAAAACGGGAAGACGTCATGACCTGCCGGTACGGGCGTATGAGTAGTGAATACCGTGGTAGCCCTTACCTGCCCGGAGGCTTCATCAAAGGTCATTCCTGATGCCACCCTTTCCCTGATGCGTTCAAGAATGGCAAAGGCAGGGTGACCTTCGTTCAGATGAAGAACTGAGTGTTTTATTCCGAGAACGCTCAGCACTTCTGCCCCGCCAATCCCAAGGACAACCTCCTGCTTCAGCCGCAGTTCCGGACTACCGATATACAGGCGGGCTGAAATCCCGCGGCTCCAGGGATCGTTCATCTCAATGTCCGTATCCATCAGATACAGTGAGACCCTTCCCACCTGAACCTTCCATACCTCCACATAGATTGGCGGTTCAATAAAAGGAACCTTTACTGTCAGATGTTCTCCTTTATCATCAAGAACACGCCGTATCGGTGCATTCTCCCTGTCGAGGGTCTCACTCTCGCTTTCCTGCCATCCGTCCGGCCTTATCCTCTGCCGTAAATACCCCTCGGGATACATAAATCCCATAGCTACTACAGGGACCCCAAGGTCACTGCATTCCTTCAGAAAATCCCCTGCAAGGAAACCGAGTCCTCCGGCATAAAAGGGAAGCGAGTGGTGAAGTCCGTATTCAGCAGAAAAATATGCAACCGGGAACATCCCGGGGTCAGTGATATTAGAGTAGAACCAACCTGATGAGGTATTCATCTCGGCCTTGAACCTTGCCATTACGGCATCATAATGTCTCAGAAACTTTGGGTCTTTTGAAGCAGCATCAAGGACTTCACCCTCCAGATCGTGAAGCATCTTTACCGGATTATGTATGCTCACCTTCCACGCAGCACGGTTAAGCATCTTGAATAACATCCTGGCCTCAGGGTGCCAGCTCCACCAGAGGTTGTAAGCCAGCTCACCCAGCCCGCTGATTCTCTCCGGAATACCAGGGAATCTTTCTTTGCTTTCTGTAGTAGTAATCATAAATGCTCCTATAGATTTTTTGGAGATTTTGCATTTTCAATTGAAGCTTAACCCTCAACCCAGTTCATTGCCCTTTTTACTGCCTCCTTCCATTGTGAGTAATAAATATCTCCCTTAACCTTATCCATCTTCGGGGTAAATATCCTGTCAACCTTTCTTGCATTAAGAAACTCTTCCCTGCTCCAGAATCCTGCTGCAATTCCCGAGATACCCGCGGCACCGAAGGCTGTTGTCTCGATCAGCCGAGGTCTCTCTATAACCGTATTAAGAATATCTGCCTGGAACTGCATGAGGAAGTTGTTTTGGGTAGCCCCACCGTCTACCCGTACTTTTTTAAAATTCATTCCTGTTGTCCTCTCCATCTCTTCAATTACATCCCTTGTCTGGTAGGCAATTGCCTCCAGGGCTGCCCTGGCGAAATGTTCCCGTCCCGTCCCCCTTGTAATCCCGATTATCATTCCCCTGGCGGTTGGATCCCAGTATGGTGCGCCCAGGCCTGTCAGGGCCGGCACAAAATATACCCCCTCGTTGGACCCGAGTGATTCAGACATGGATTCCGTATCAGCGGATGATTTGATGATCTTTAACCCGTCTCTTAACCACTGGATGCATGAGCCCCCTACAAAAATACTTCCCTCCATTGCATAGTTGACTTCACCGTCTATCCTCCAGGCTATTGTGTTTAACAGCCTTCCGGAGCCAGGCAGATCCTTGCCGGTCGATGTCATCAAAAAGAGACCGGTCCCATAGGTGTTTTTTACCACCTTCTCTTCCCAGCCTCCCTGGGCAAAAAGGGAGGCCTGCTGATCCCCTAATATGCCGGTTATCGGGATCTCTTTGCCTGTAATTGTCCTGTCCGTATTTCCAAAATGCCCTCCGCTCTCCTTGACCTCAGGGAATATACTTCCCGGCAAGCTGAATATTCCGAGTAATTCGTCGTCATAACCCAGTGTGCGTATATTGTAGCAGAGTGTGCGGGAGGCATTACCCGGCTCGGTTGCATGAATTTTTCTACCCGTCAAGTTCCACAGAATCCAGCTGTCAACTGTCCCAAAAAGTATATTTCCTTCTTCGATCTGCTCTTTAACCCCTCCGATATTTTCAATAATCCATTTAATCTTTGTTGCTGAGAAGTACGGGTCAAGGGGAAGTCCTGTCTTTTCCCTTATAATGTGTGAATGTTCAGCTAATTGGTCGCATATCTCTTTTGTCCTCCTGCACTGCCAGACAATTGCATTATAGACGGGCTTTCCGGTTTTCCTGTCCCACAAGATGGTTGTCTCTCTCTGGTTGGTTATCCCTATGGAGACCACACTGTCAATCCCTACCGACGATATAACGTCTTTCAGGGCCTTTTTTGTGGTGTTCAATATATCAAACGGATTATGCTCCACCCATCCCGGTTGCGGGAATATCTGGGGAAATTCGTAATAGGATTTTGCAACAATTGCTCCATCTTCAGAGAATGCGATAACCCTGTTTCCTGTGGTTCCAAGATCAATTGCCAAAACAACCTTCATCTTTCCTCCCGTATATTACCTCGGCATTAAATACGTAATCCCTTATATAACGATGGAGCAAATCCAGCACAACAAACCGCTATCCGGATACAGCAGTAAAAAACCTCAATTAAAGGAAGGAAGCGACATGACAGAGTCTGAACGGTTTTCAGGTTTATCCGCATTTATTGCAGGATAAAACTGCCTCGGAGCCCCGAAGTATTTCGGGACGAGAATGAGTGAAGACTCTGTCATGTTGCTTCCAATAACCATCTATCCAGATTTCCGGGTTGTTGTTGTCGTATTATCTTCATCTACCGGTTCTTCCTCAAAGAAATCTTTTATGAATAAGTAAATAAACTTTTCAACTTCATATCTCCCGTTAATCACATCCCACAGACTCCTGGACAGCGGAGTGGAGACATGAAACTTCTCGGCAATATACAGGATGCTTTGCAGGGCATTATATCCCTCGGGCAGGATGCCCATCTGATTCTTTATTTCCTCGAGACTTAATCCCCTGGCCAGCAACTCGCCCATTCTTCTGTTATGACTGTGTTCGCTTAAAGAGGTTGCAAGCAGATCCCCCATCCCTGAAAGATAGAAGAATGTCTCCTTTCTTGCCCCGAGACGTCTTCCTGTTTTTGCCATTTCCTCTAATGCAATCGTCAGGTATGCTGACCTGAAGTTAACGCTGCGTATATTCTTTCCGTCAAACATCCCCAGACCAATGGCATAAATGTTTTTTAAAATTCCTCCCAGCTCCACGCCGATTCCGTCATCGGAGAACCGCGTTCTGAAGTATTTATTGTCCAGAATACGCGAGACAATGGATAAGTCTTCCCTGCTCTTCCCTGCAAGTACAACTACTGTCGGCATCTTTCTTGAAAATTCATTGGCAATCGATGGGCCGGAGAGCATCATTATTCTATTGGCGGGGAATAACGAGGCAATAGTCTGAAATGATGTAAGGCCTGTATGCCTGTCAAGCCCTTTGGCCAGATTTACCAGTATGGTTTTTTCAGTAACCTTGTCTTTAACGGAAGTAAGGGTCTTTTTTATGAAGACAGACGGAATGGCAATAAAGACAACTTCACATTCCTCAAATACATTATTCAATTCTCCTGTTGCCGTAAGATTGGGGTTGAGTTCTACCCCTGGCAGGAATTTGGAATTCAGATGTTTGCGGTTTATTTCATCTACAACGCCCCCGTCATGTTCCCACCCGGTTACTTTATGTCCATTAGAGGCAATAAGGTCTGCCATTGCAGTCCCCATATTCCCTAATCCTACAAAGCCTGTTTTCACAATCCTGCCTCCCTGACGAATTATAGTTCATCTTGCCGATTCTCTGCTCAGGCAAGGTTTATATTAAACGATCCTTTCCTTTCTCAGGAATTTATAGACCCCCACCTTCACAAAGTCATTAAAAATAAACCATACAATGGCATAAATCCAGATATATATGGCGTATTTCCAGCCAATGGGTGTGATGAACCATCCGTAAGCGGCAAAGATTGTACCTATAACCTTTGTGGAAAAGCTTGCCCAGAGCAAAAGGGCGGATGGATACGGTTTCTGCCAGAAAAAGCCCCCGGGAGTCCTTGTAAGAAATATAGTCAGGTGTCCGGCAACAAGGAGTTTCAGGAATATCAGCGACTGTATAAGCTCACGGGAGAAGTGGAGGTATTTTTCAAGAATAAAGAATAGCAGGAAAGACGACAGGACACCTGCTATCCCGAGGACAGTAGAGACTGTGAGTATTTCCTGCAGATTCCATTTTGTGGGTTTTTTTTGCACACTTGCATTGTCATAGGCAAGTGTCAGTATCGGTATGTCGTTCAGCAGGGCAAGGAGGATAATCATTATTGCGGTCACCGGATAAAAGTTAAACATCAGAATGGCCAGTGACATGAAGAGGATTACCCTTATGGTTTCAGCAATCCTGTATATTGTATAACTCTTCATCCTTCCAAAGATAACCCTGGAAAGCTCTATACCGTGCTCTATAACTGACAGGCCCGGTGCGGTCAGGATAACATCTGCGGCAGCCCTTGCCGCATCCGTGGCCCCTGAAACTGCAATGCCGCAGTCAGCCTTTTTAAGGGCAGGCGCATCATTTACCCCGTCTCCTGTCATTGCAACCATATGTCCGCCCTTCTGCAGCTTTTCCACGATTATGTATTTGTCTTCAGGATACACCTCTGCAAAACCATGTGAGTGCTCTATTAAATCAATAATTTCCGACTCATGCTTTTTGATATACCCTTCCGGGATCTCTATATTCTTGAATTCTTTTTCAAGTTCCTGAATAACAGCCTTTGCAAACTTTTCGGCCTCGGTTTCCGTCATGTCAGGCTGAAGTTTTTTGTAAATCGCCCTCGCGAGCACCTCTCCTAAAAGGACCGTCTCCCTGTAACTTGCACTTCTCAATGCCACGGCACTGCATATCCTGTCTCCAATCCCGAGAAGCCTTGCTATCTGCCTGGCTATGGCGATGTTGTCTCCAGTGATCATCTTGACATCAACACCAAGCTTTCTCGTACTGTCAATCACTGATTTTGAGTCATCACGCGGTGGGTCAAAGAGGGGTATTATCCCTACAAGTCTGAAATACTTCTCATCTTCCTCTTTTATGGCAACTGCAATCGTCCTGAAACCTTCTTCTGCAAAGTCCTCAACGATCTCTTCCACTTTTTTCCTGTCAACGCCATTACCGCAGAGTTCAAGAATTACCTGAACCGCTCCTTTTACTACAGTAAAGGTCCTGATATCTGACTTTATCGCTGCCTCTGTCCGTTTCCTTACCGGGTCAAAGGGGATAAATTTAATCTGCTGATAGTTTTCGGTTATATCTTTATACCCCATTTTCTGCCCGTAGCTGAAAATTGCCATATCAATGGGATCCTTATTTTCTTCCCTTGACGCAAGCTCGGCATACAGTACCAGATCCCGTTCCGTAAACCCGTCAAAAATTACGGGGTTTTCCACCAGGAGCTCGTTTTTGGTTAGTGTCCCGGTCTTATCCGCACACAGGATATCGACCCCTGAGAGCTCTTCTATGGCAACGAGTCTGCTGACTATTGCCCGTTTTCTGGCAAGGCTTACTGCACCGACTGCCATTGTCACAGACAGCACCGCTGGAAGGGCAACAGGGATTGAGGCAACAGCGAGGACAAGTGCGAACCTCAGGAGTTCAATCAGGGTCTCCCCTCTGTGTATCCCTGCGTACACTATCACTATAGTGAGGAGAAGTGTAATCGCAATGAGGTAATCACCTATGCTTATGACGAGTTTTTGATAATGGCTTTTTTCTTCCCTCTCTGCCTTTGCAACGAGTGCCACGGTTTTACCGAAGTAAGTGTTAAGACCTGTGTTTACAACGAGTGCAAGCATCTCGCCCTGCTTGACTATGGAGTTTGAATAGACGACATCTTCTGCCTTTTTCTCAACAGGCAGGGATTCTCCTGTAAGGGCTGACTGGTCGACCAATAAATAATCGCCTTCCAGGAGTTTTGCATCCGATGGAATGATATCTCCAAGCTTAAGCTTTATGACGTCTCCGGGGACGAGATACTTTGCGTCAGTCTCTTTAAACCTTCCGTCCCTGAGAACTATCGCCTTTTTGGCAAGTTTTTCCTTCAGGGTCTTTAATGCACTTATGGCTTTTGATTCCTGATAGAAGTCCAGTCCGGCATTGACAAAGAGCATGATCATTATTATTACAAAGTCTTCCCACTTCTGAACCAGTGCGGAAAGAATGGCTGCAACCTCTATCATCCACGGAATGGGTCCCCAAAACCTCTTTAAAATCCTCCGGAGAGTGGATTCTTCCTTCTCGGGTATCTCGTTCAGTCCGTATCGGGCAAGTCTCTCCTGGGCCTCCCCTTCCGACAACCCCCTGTTCCTGTCGGTCTGCAGTTCCTTCAGCGTATTTTCGATAGAGAGCTTTTTGTAATCATCTGTGGTTTTTGGCATAACAACCTCCTTATAAGGACGTCGAGGAGCTCCTTTGTCTCCTGACGGTGGATAGGTGTATAACCCTTAAGCCACAATCCTTCTCCATCTTTCCTGTCAACCCCGCTCTCTTTGTTTCCATCTCCCTTCCATTCCTCATCCCTCCTGTTAAGCTGTTTATCCGGAATCCGGAACCCTCATCAACCTTTGCTCTGCATAATCTGAAAGGTGGATACCGGTTCATAACTCACTTGTTTCAGGCAATAATCTTGTCCTTTCGCAATAACTTATATGCCCAGACCTTGACAAAGTCGTTAATAACAAACCAGGCAATGGCATACCCCCAAACTATCAAGGCATATTTCCAGCCTATAGGGGCAACAAACCATCCGTATACCACAAAGAGGGTTGCGAGAATTTTTGTCAGGATAGCTGCCCAGAGCAGTATGGGGGCAGGGTATGGTCTCCGCCAGAAACGGTCCTCTGTCCGTGTTATAAATATCGTCAGATGTCCGGCCACTGCCAGTTTTAGAAATATAAAACTCTGTACAACAGGGGCAGAAAGGTGCATATACTCTTCGGCAATATAGAAGATTCCAAAGCTTGCAATGACACCCAGAATGCCGAGCATGGTGGATATACTCATCACTTCCGCCATATTCCATTTGACGGGTTCAGCATCCACCTTGGTTCGGTCATATGCAATAGCCAGTATTGGCAGGTCATTCAGAAAGGCCAGGATAATAATCATGATTGCGGTAACCGGGTAGAAATTGAATATAACGATCGACGCCGTCATAAAGAGGATTACCCTGATTGTCTCGGCTATCCTGTAGAGACTGTAACTCTTCATCCTCTCAAATGTGACCCTTGCCCCCTTTATGGCATCAATGATTACGGACAATCCCGGTGCCAGCAACACAAGATCCGCTGCCGCCCGCGCGGCATCCGTTGCCCCTGAGACTGCGATACCGGCATCCGCCTTCTTTAATGCAGGTGCGTCATTGACGCCGTCACCCGTCATTCCAACGATATGCCCGGCCTTCTGAAGCTTGTCAACGATAAGGTATTTATCCTCAGGAAAGACCTGGGCAAAGCCATCGGCATCCTCTATCACCTCTATAATCTCCGACTCATGCCTCTTCACGTAGCCCTTTGGCAGCTCCATGGTTGCAAACTCTTTTTCCAGATCCTTTACAATCCCGGCTGCAACCCTCTGTGCATCCTCTTCCGTGGCGCCCGGAGACAACCTTTTATATACCGATTTTGCAATTATCTGCCCCAACACGATAAGTTCCTTATTGTTTGCTCCCTTAAGGTCTCTGGCATCCAGAATGTTTTCGCCAACCCCAAGGATATTTGCTATATGTTTTGCAATGGCTACATTATCTCCCGTAACCATCTTGATGTTTAACCCGAGTTTCTTTGCCTCTTCTATCGTCTCTTTTGAGTCTTCCCGTGGTGGATCAAAAAGCGGAAGCAGGCCTATAAATTCATAATGTTTGTCGTCCGGCTGCTTTATTGCAATCCCCAGTGTTCTGAACCCCTTCTCTGCAAAATCCTCCACCTTTTCCAGTATATCCTGCTTGTCAACCTGATCTCCGCATAACTCAAGTATTACCTGGGAAGCCCCCTTGGTAACTATAAACGTCTTGTCCCCTGACTTTACAGTCGCCTCTGTTCTTTTGCTTACAGGATCAAATGGTGTAAACTTCAGCTGCTGATACTGTTTTAACTCTTTCAGCTTTCCTGTTTTTTTCAGGTACTCAAAAATAGGCATCTCTATCGGGTCCTTATTCTCTTCACTTGAAGCAAGTGCTGCATAAAGCATTAATTCCTCAACGCTATGCCCGTAAAAGGTGACCGGATCAGAGACCGTCATCCTGTTCTGGGTTAATGTTCCCGTCTTGTCGGAACAGAGGACATCAACTCCGGCGAGTTCTTCTATGGAGACGAGGCGGCTTACAATAGCCTGTTTCTTTGCCAGGCTCATAGCCCCGACAGCCATTGTCACGGAGAGCACCGCAGGCAGTGCAACGGGAATTGCGGCGACCGTCAGGATAAGGGTAAACCTCAGTATCTCGATCATATTTTCATGTCTGAACAAGGCAGTGATCAGGATAATTGCGGCGAGGAATATGGTGATGATAATCAGATAATTTCCTATATGGACAACGGCTTTCTGAAAATGACTTTTCTCTTCTCTCTGGGCCCTTGCCACAAGTGCAACGGTTTTACCGAAAAAGGTATTCAGTGCCGTGTTGGTAACTACTGATAACATCTCTCCCTGTTTTATTATGGAATTGGAATATGCGACATCCCCGACTTTTTTGCTGACGGGTAATGACTCACCTGTCAGTGCCGACTGGTCGGCCTGCAGATAATCCCCCTCTACGAGTTTTACATCTGCCGGGACCAGGTCCCCGATTCTTACCTTTATGATGTCTCCGGGGACCAACTCCTTGGCCTCTATTGTCTGAAACTTTCCGTCCCGCAAAACAAGCGCCTGCTTTGCCAGTTTTTCCTTTAATACCTTTAAGGCATTTAATGCCTTTGACTCCTGCCATAAGTCTATGAATGCATTGGTTAGAAGCAGAATCATTATTATTGTGAAATCCTCCCACCTGCGGACTACTGCAGAGAGCAGGGCCGCAACTTCGATCATCGCGGGAATAGGTCCCCAGAAGCGCCTGAAGACCCTGTGAAATGTAGATTCCTCTTTTTCCGGGATTTCATTGTAGCCGTATTGCTCTAATCTCTTTCTGGCCTCCTCTGATGATAGTCCCCTCTCTTTGTCTGTCTGTAGTGCTTTAATCGTTTCATCTACTGATAACTTTTCGTAATCCTCGGTCTTTGCCATCCTTACCTCCTTCGAGCTTCTGTTTAAAGAACAATCTTCGTTCACTGAAGAACAATTCCGCCACTACTACACACAGATAAATTGTACCTATCCATACCAGGCCCTTCGAATATGACCTGTAAAGATAAACGCACAGGACCAGCCATGACAAGAGTGACAGGATAAGGCCTGAAAGGGGTGTAACCATGTTTATACCAATCCTCTTCCGGAGTCTGACGGCTGACAGGTTGATTGCCGCAAAGAGCAGCAGAAAGGTGGAGCTGGCAAATGATGATATGATTGTCAGGTCGGTTGTATTCACAAAGAGCAGTGTCAGCACAGTGAGAAATATAAGGCTCACATAGGGGATATTGTTTCTCCGTTCCCTGTGTGAGAAAACCCTCGGAAGGTCGGAGTCCTGTGCCATCACCATTGCAAGGCGTGCAGTCCCAAACATGGTGGCATTTATGGCGGATGCGGTGGAGAGCAGTGCCCCCAGCCCTATCAACATAAAGCCCGCTTTGCCCAGGAATGGTTTTGCCGCCACGGCAAGGGCATACTCCTTATATTTGCTGATCTCTGCGGGCAACAGGTTGCCCACTGCAACCAGGGAAACAAGGATATAAATGGCAATGGTAACGCCGATGGATATCAGAATCCCCCTGCCAAGGTCCCTGCCGGGGTCCTTCATTTCATTTACCGCATTCGGGATTAACTCGAACCCCTCATAGGCCACAAATACGAGGGCTGCACCCATCAGCACCCCTCTGCCGCCCATGTTGAAAACCGGCACAAGGTGATCCACCCTGATATAGAAGAGACCGGCAAATGCAAAGAGGGAGAGAATCAGCACCTTGACCATAACTATCAGGTCCTCGCTCTCTCCTGCGGCCTTGATACCGTAGAGATTGATTCCCATGAAGAGAAGAAGGATCAGGGATTGCAGCAGGTGGTGCATGGCTTGAAGATGCGCCTTTGCACCGAACATTGCCGCTCCATAAACCCCGAATGTAAACGCGTAAAGGGCCATTGTCCCGATATAACCCGCCACAAGCATCCAGCCTCCGATTCCGGCAACGTTTCTTTGGCTGAACGCGCGTTCCAGATACGTAAAACTGCCGCCATCCGAACGAAACGTCAGACCGAGTTTAGTGTATGAATAACCGGTTAAAGAGGCGATTATGCCACCAATGATGAAGGCGATAGGGGCTGCGTGACCGGCCAATGCCACAGAGAGGCCAAGGACGGAAAATATACCGCCCCCCACCATGCCCCCCACGCCCATGGCTATGAGCTCCTTGAGACCGAGTTTTTCTGTTTTTGCGGTTTTATTCATCAAGGGCTATTAAATGTGCAACCTTGGTATGTCGGAATCTCATGTCCCGGGGCTTTCACCATCAAAACAGCTACTGCAATACATAACCGGGAATCCTTTGCTTCAATCTTTACCCCCAAGCAGGAGATATGAATATTATATCTCCGGAGAGGCAACAATACAACACTTTAATTATCTCCCGGGATCTTCGGTAGAAAACCTGGCGACTGTTGGAAAAGGACAGGGAGGGAGACAGACAGGATGTCTGTCAAAAACGAGAGAAATTTCTGTATCCCTGTCCCTGTCCCTGTCCCTGTCCTCACCCATATAGCTGTCCTGGTATCAGTGTGTTCCTCCAGCCTCAAACAGGTTCATGGTCTCCAGTGTGAGGGCTTTAGCCCGCTCATAGAGACCTTTCAGGTCCTTGCCGACTGCCTTTGCACCCTTATCCGCCTCCTTCTCAATGGCCTCAACATCTTTCAGAAGTTTGCTTACTTTTACTTTGGTTTTTGCATCTGCATTTTTGGTTGCTTTCCCTAAAGATGCCTTTGCCTCTTGCAGATCTTTTTTGGTGGCAGACAGGTCTCCGGCCAGATAGTCCCTGCTGGCTTTCCATAGACTCTTCTTTGCCTTTGTTAACGGGGTGTTAATGTCAATAGCCACGAACTGCACCCCATCCTCAGCTGCCTTTAATTCCTCGTCTGCCTTTTTGGGCTCATTTTTGGCCAGAAAGCCCTGGGCATCTATAATATGCGTTTCAGTATAAGAGACCGGCAGGTCAACCTCGCTATAGATTAAGGACTCATCAGCCAGTTCAAGCTCCTCTTTAGCACCTTTTTTGTTTCCCCTCTTCAGATGCGCCCTGACCCTGTTTATATGTTCCCTGGCCTTACTCACCGGAACAATATCTGCGATTTCATCCAGAGAGGCATAGATCGGGACCAGGTCCGGGACAACGGCCTCCGTATCTTCATAGGAGAGATGCTTTTTTGCCACCCAGATGTGGTCTTTTACCTTAGCTGTCGGTAGTGTTGCCCTTATGATATCAATCAGGGTCAGGGCCTGTTTCAGCTCTGCCCTGGCATGACTCAGGTCCTTTTCGTGGATATCCGCCCTGGCCTGGGCAATATGCCGCAAGACCTTGACCGCTGAGGATGAGATGATCGATTCCTCACCGGCGGTAAGGGTTCTGGTCGGACTGACCGTGACCTTTTCATGGATAACCTGTGCGAATACAGTGCCTGAGGTTATCGGACCTAACATTAAGATGCCTGCTGCCAGAAATACCAGGATTCTCTTTTGCATGTTGAATTCCTCCTTTTATGTTCTCCGGCTTCAACCGGGTCTTCTAAATATCAGCTTTTTTCCTATCTGTCATTCCGGCAGTAGTCAGCCATGGTGAACCGCTGTCTCTATTGCGCCTGTTGCCTCTAAAATTTTGCGGGCATGTTCGACCTCTTCATTTGTACCGTGAGCTATCAGCAGGAACTTGTTGGCTTTGAGAGATTTCTCATATTTAAGGATACTGTCCTTCGGAATCCCGATGCTGAATAATGCTGCTCCAAGGGCGCTAAGCCCGCCCAGCATCACAGCACTTTCAAGGGCGCTTACAATCCATGCTACCAGGGGACCACCTGCAACGACAGGCCCGATACCTGGAATGAAGAAGAATGCAGATCCGAACAGGAGTCCCCATAATCCTCCCCAGAACGCCCCCAGTTTGCCCCAGTACTTAACACGGTCTCCCGTATTGTAATAACCTACCACATGTTCTTCAGCGTGATAGTCCTTGCCGACAATGGACAGTTTCTTCATATCAAACCCGGACCTCTGTAATTCCCTTACCGCCTCTTCTGCCTCAGTGTGGGTGTTGAAAATAGATACCACTGAATTTTGTGTTTCAGACATCTTTCGCCTCCTTGAATGTTCTATTACTGGTCTTCTGACCAACTGATTAAAATGATACCCCCTTATGCCAGACTCTTTCTGCTACTTAAGTTACACAAAAGATATGCTTTACCCCGGGCTGGAGATAAAAAGGCTAAAACAGGGGAAGGGAAGCTGTATAATGGAGTCTTATTTTTTTGCAGTCTTTAATCCCAGGCGGGATTCTGCTTTTTCCACCAGTGCGTGCAGGTCCTTTATCTCTAAACTGCCTCTTCGGGCGATAATGGTTCCTTCTTCCCGGAGTTTTTGCAGATACCTGTTGACAACTGCACGGACTGATCCAATCATGCTGGCCAGGTCTTCATTGGATAGATCGTGTATCAGCCTCAACCGGGGATGAGGATTCCCCGGAACTGTATGCTGAAGGAAGAGTTTCACTAACCTGGTGCCTGTATCGTGGAGTGCCAGATCAGAGGCAAGATTTGTGAGTTGCCGGATCAGTTTACCGATGTAAGGAAGAAATTCCCTGTTAAAAGCAGGATGCCCTTCGATCCAGCTGTGGATGGTATCAAAGGGGGCAGTGAGGACCTCAATGTCATCCATGGCAATCACCGATACATTGTGCTTCTTTCCATCAAGAAGGGAGACCACGTCAAACCCATCTCCAGACCCGAGAAGAAATATGGTGAACTCTTTTCCCGTGTCAGGGTTGACCCTTGTCATTTTTACCCTGCCTGAAATAATGACATAGAATCTCCTGATGGTCTGCTCCGGGTGCATTACAGTCGATTTTTTCGGCCAGGTCTCCCGCTGAAATGACAGCAGCATCTCCTGAACAACGGCTTGATCAAGCCTGCCGAATAACTCCGATTGTCTCAGCTCCTTCAGTGTATGGTCATAAAATGGTGAATCAGGCTTCATGTGTGAATCTCCTTTTCTTCTAACAGGCCATTGACGGACCTGCTTAGATATCCTTATTGGTGGGGCCGGTTTCCGAGAAATCTTTTGTGTTTGTTGTTAAAAAAAATACGCCGTACGGTGATACTTTTCCATCAAATTCCCTGCAACTGATCAGGTCGAAACTTCCTTGATATTCAGGCAGAAAGATAATATCGTTACTCACATTTATTACCACCAGCACTGCCTTGCCCCTGTACTTTCTCACAATGGTCAATAACCTCTTGTCAATATAGAGTGCATCCCTTGTGCCGGCGGGGTGAAATGATGGCATTCTTTTTCGCACACTCAGCAGGTGCAAGTATCCTCTGAAGACCCGGGATTGGATGGAACTAACCCTAAAACAAGCGAGGTTTTTCTATGAGTTGCATAGAGCCCCATCTTATCCATTGACGAATTACATTTTTGCCTGTTAATCTCTCGAAGCGCTGATTTAATAGTATGAATGCCTCGATCAGTCCCATCATAAAACCTAAA